>NZ_JBHYJH010000075.1:0-44416 GCF_042740445.1 Streptomyces sp. NPDC059003
CCTGGTCGCGCTTGGGGTCGCGGGGACGCACCTCGACCACGGTGTCGGCGCGGTCACTCGCGCTGAAGCGGATGGCACCGGCCTCCACGCGGCCCGTGGCCACGATCGGTTCGGGAGTGTCGAAGGAAGGCATGGCGGTCTCGTCCCCTTGGGTCTTCGGTGCGTCCCCGCTGGTGGGACGTGGTGTGGATGCGGTGGTGCGGGTGACGTGGTGCGGGCGGGGAGTGCGGTCAGCGCACCCAGCCCGTCATGGCTTGTCCGACGGTCTGGGTCCTTCCTGTTGTCTGCGGCCTCGTCCCGCCGTTGACCGCGGCCGACACGGCGCGGACCAGCCAGGCGTTGACCGACAGGCCCTCGCGGCTCGCGGCCTCCTCGGCGCGGGCCTTGAGGTGGGCCGGAAGGCGCAGGTTGACGCGCGCGGTGCCGCCCTCGTCGCCGTCGGCGGGGAGCGGAGCCGTGAACGGTTCGACGGGCGCGGCGGGCTCCGCGGGTGCGCTGCCGTTGGTGGGCGGCGGTGTCACCACGAAGTCCGGGTCGAGCCCGCGCAGCCGTATGTCGACGGAGCCGGGGGCGAGCTCGCGGGTGATCTCGTCCATCGCGGCCGAGAGCACGTTCAGCATGGTCAGGCGGGTCGCCGACTCCAGGGGAGCGATGAGCCGCTCGACCATCTCGCGAGCGTCTTCCCCGCCGGCTTCAGCGGCCACCGCCAGTTCTCGGCGGAGAGTGTCGACGTACGGGGTGAGGTCCATGACGTCATCATGGCAGCACGATGGCGCCATGCGCAAGTCGGAATGGCACCTCCGGGGAGATGGGGCCGGGAGCACCCGCCCCACCTGCGGAAATGCGGAGGAGGTTGCCCGGGCCACGGTGGTGCCACACCTGTCCGGGCGCTTTTGGGGCCCGGAATGGCGCTGGACTGGCACGGGGCGCGGTCCGATGACACCGGATGGCGCCGGGTGACGCTGGATGACGCCAAGCGGCGCCACTCGGCGTCATGTGATGCCATGTGACGCCATCCGGGGCCGCGAGGCGGCACCGCTCCGCCTCGCGGCCCGCCGTCGGGCCGGTCCCGTTGAACGGGACATCGCGCTCTCTGCCGTTGTCCGCGCTTTTGCTGCCCAAACGCCCCACACGCGACACGGGTGACCTACGCTGCCGCCCACGGAGCGCACAAGTAGGCATATGGCCAAGTGCAGATGACTTCCGGAAACGACGGCTTCCGGGAGCGCTGACTCCTGGAAACGACGATGTCCAGAAACGGCGATGTCCAGAAACGGGGAATGACGATGCGGAAGAGCTCGAGAGCCGGCGTGGTCGGCCTGGCGGCGTGCGCGCTGGCGGCCACCGCCTTCACGGGGCCCGCCCAGGCGTCGCCGGGCACCGCCGCCGCGGCGGGCGACCACCGGGCGACGCAGCGCGCGATGGACGAGGCCGTGCGGGCCGGCGTCCCCGGCATCACCGCTCAGGTGCGGGACGCAAACGGAATATGGAAGTCCGCATCGGGCGTGGGCAACCTGAGGACGGGCGCGCCGCGCGGCAAGAACGACCGCTTCCGCGTCGGCAACATCACCAACACCTTCGTGGCGACCGTCCTCCTCCAGATGGAGGCGGAGAAGAAGCTCAGCCTCGACGACACCGTGGAGCAGCATCTGCCCGGCCTGGTGCGGGGCAACGGCAACGACGGCCGCGAGATCACCGTGCGGCAGCTCCTCAACCACACCAGCGGCCTGTTCGACTTCGCCGGGGACAAGGAGTTCGCCGCGACGTACTTCGAGGGCGACGGCTACCTCAAGCACCGCTACGACACCGTGTCGCCCGAGAAGCGCATCAAGGTGGCCCTCTCCCACGAGCCCGCGTTCAAGCCCGGCGCCATGCACACCTTCTCCAA
The DNA here is from genome assembly GCF_042740445.1 of Streptomyces sp. NPDC059003. Lineage (NCBI taxonomy): Bacteria > Bacillati > Actinomycetota > Actinomycetes > Kitasatosporales > Streptomycetaceae > Streptomyces > Streptomyces sp. NPDC059003. The sequence goes on from NZ_JBHYJH010000075.1 coordinate 1,889, forward strand.
CACCAACGACGTCCTGGCCGCGCTGATCATCGAGAAGGTCGGCGGCAGGTCGTACGAGAAGGAGGTGCGCAAGCGCATCATCAAGCCCCTGAAGCTCAAGGCGACGTCCAACCCCGGCAACCGGACCCGCCTGCCCCGGCCGAGCGGCCGCGGCTACTCCAAGCTCTTCAAGGCGCAGCCCGACCGGATCGACGACGTCACCGAGGTGAACGGCTCGCAGGCCTGGGGCAACAGCGACATCATCTCCAGCGCGGGCGATCTGAACCGGTTCTACGGAGCCCTGCTGCGCGGCAAGCTGCTGCCGCCCAAGCAGCTGAAGGAGATGAAGACGACCGTCGACAACCCCTACTTCCCGGGCGCGTCCTACGGCCTCGGCATCGAGAAGTACACGCTGAGCTGCGGCACCACGCTCTGGTACCACGACGGCATCATGCCGGGCTGGACCACGTTCGTCGCCACCACGGAGGACGGCCACCAGCTCACGTTCAACTACAACAGCGACTGGGGCGCGGAGACCCTCTTCCCCGTCCTGAACGCCGAGTACTGCGGGGCCCCTTCCCGCGCACACTGAGGCGGGAGCGTGCATCACCCCGGTCACAACTGGGCACCCTGGCTGGAACCAGAGGTACCCCGCAGGGTACTCATGGGGGCATGAGTAACGACGGGGGAGCCTCGTACGGCCCGAACGAAACCACCAGCTACGGGCTGCAGCCGCCGCAGCCTCCGCAGCCGGACGGGGCGCAGTACCCCAACCCGTACGCCCAGCCGACGCAGGTCGTACCGAACCAGCAGACCCAGCCGCCGCAGCCCGCACCGGCCGCGCCGTCGGCGCAGCCCGCGCAGCCCGGGAGCGCCACGCAGCCCACGCAGGCCGAGCCAGGCTCGGGCCGGCTGATCGGCGGCCGCTACCGGCTGCTCTCCAAGCTCGGCCACGGCGGCATGGGCACGGTGTGGCGCGCCAAGGACGAGACGGTGGACCGCGAGGTCGCCGTCAAGGAGCCGCGCGTTCCGGACCACCTGCCCGAGCGGGAGCGCGCCAACGCCTTCGAGCGCATGCGCCGCGAGGCGCGCGCCGCGGCGCGCCTCGACCACCCGGCGGTCGTGAACGTCCACGACGTCGTCGTGGAGGACGGCCAGCCGTGGATCGTCATGGAGTTCGTGCAGGGCCGCTCGCTCGGCGCGGCCCTGCGCGAAGGCACGCTCGGCGCGCGCGAGGCGGCCCGCGTCGGCCTGGAGGTCCTCGGCGCCCTGGAGGCCGCGCACGCTGCGGGCATCCTGCACCGCGACGTGAAGCCGGACAACGTGATGCTCGGCCAGTACGACCGCGTCGTCCTCACCGACTTCGGCATCGCGCAGATCGAGGGCGAGACGAATCTGACGGACACCGGCGGCTTCGTCGGCTCGCCCGAGTTCATCGCCCCGGAGCGGGTGCTCGGGCAGCGGCCGGGCCCCGCCTCCGACCTGTGGTCGCTGGGTGTCGTCCTGTACGCGGCGACGGAGGGCGTCTCGCCGTTCCGGCGCAGCAACACGCCCGCGACGCTCCAGTCCGTCCTCAACGCCACGCCCGCCGCGCCCGCGTCGGCGCAGGGCCCGCTCGCGGACGCCATCAACGGCCTGCTGCACAAGGACCCGGGCCACCGCCCGAACGCCGCGCGGGTCCGCGCCCTCCTGGAGGAGGCCGTCAAGCCGCCCGAGCCCCCGCAGCTGCCGGCCACCCAGCTCGTCACGGTCGCGGGCGACGCGGCGCCGCGCGGCAAGGGCGTGTTCCTGAGCCGGAAGGCGCTGGCGGTCGTCGGGGGTGTGGTGGTCGCGGCGGTGGCGGCCGGGGTCCTGGTCGCCGTGAACCCCTTCGGCGGCTCGGACGACGAGGGCTGGACGACGCGCAAGGAGAAGGCGCTGGGGGCGTCGCTGCCCGTGCCTGACGGGTACCGCAGATTCGCCGACGACGGAAGCTCGGCCAAGGAGCACTGGGCCCAGTTCGACGACATGAGCGGTCGGCTCACCATCACCCTGGAGCTCAGCAAGAAGTCCGAGGACGACCTGAAGGCCATCGCGGCCACCTCGATGGCGGAGGCGTACGAGGACGCCAAGGAGCTGCAGGAGGGCAGGGACATCGGCACGTTCGGCCCCGACCAGCTGGCGGGGCGCGTGCAGACGTCGGAGAGCGAGTACAAGGGGCGTCAGTCCGCCGAGAACGTCATCCCGTACACGGTCAAGGACGGCGAGCTCGAGTACCCGCGCGAGGCACGGATCTTCTACTACCGGACCGAGTCCGGGGACATGTACAAGCTGAGGATCAGCTATCCGCTCAAGAGTGACTTCACCGAGCGCGGCCGCGAGGTGGCGAAGAAGACCATCGACGGCCTGAAGGTCGACAAGCCCTGACCGGTCCGCGTCACAGGAGGATCACCCGGCTGGCACTCGAACGCCCGCGCACGGTACTCATGACCCATGACGACTGACGGGGGGACGGGCGGCGACGGCAAGGCCGGAGGGCGCCTGATCGGGGGCCGCTACCGGCTCGCCGAGCGCATCGGCTCCGGCGGCATGGGGCACCGTGTGGCGCGCCGTCGACGAACTGGTGGGCGACCGGGAGGTCGCGGTCAAGGAGCCGCGGCTTCCCGGGGATCCGCACGACGAGGCCGCCCAGCGCGCCTACGCCCGGCTCCGGCGCGAGGCGCGGGCGGCGGCGCGGGTCGACCACCCGGCGGCCGTCGCCGTCCACGACGTGGTCGTCGAGGACGGACTGCCGTGGATCGTCATGGAGCTGATCCGCGGCGAGTCCCTGCACGAGGTCCTCAAGCGCGGCGCCCTGCCGCCCGCCGAGGCCGCCCGCGTCGGCCTCGCACTCGTCGGCGCGCTCGCGGCCGCGCACGCCAAGGGCATCGTGCACCGCGACGTGAAGCCCGCGAACGTGCTGCTCGGGCCGCACGGCCGGGTCGTGCTCACGGACTTCGGCATCGCGCGCATCCAGGGCGAGGAGGCGCTCACGGTCAGCGGCGAGTTCGTCGGCTCCCTCGAATTCATCGCGCCGGAGCGCATGTCGGGCACCGGCACGGCGGGCCCCGCGGCCGACCTGTGGTCCCTGGGCGTACTCCTCTACGCGGCCGTGGAGGGCTGGTCCCCCTTCCGGCGTACGACACTTGAGTCCACCCTCGCCGCGGTGCTCGCGGCGGAGCCCCCCGAGCCGAAACAGGCCGGCGAACTCGCCCCCCTGATCGCCCGGTTGCTGTCCCGCGATCCCGAACTCAGGCCGGGCGCGAAGGAGGTAGCGGAGGCGCTGGCAGCGGCGGCGGGCAAAGCCCGTCCGGCGCTTGAGGACGAGCGCGCAGCGCGGAAAGAAGGGGGTCCTAGGGGGCGGAGCCCCCTAGATTCGGGAAGGGGCGGGCTAGGGGGCGCCGCCGCCGCGCCCCGCCGCCGCACCCCCGCCCTGATCGCTGCGGCCCTGGTAGGCGCACTCCTGGTCGGCGGCGGCGTATGGCTCGGCACGTCACTGGGGCGCGACGACCCGATGACGTACGAGGACAGTGAGGTGGCGACCGGCGAGGAGAGCGTCATCTCTCCGGAGGAAGCGCTGCCCGACGACCCCAAGTCCGTGTCCCGGGACGCTGGTTGGACGGTCCGCAAGGAGCCGAAGCTGGTCGCGGAGCTGTCGGTGCCGAAGGGCTACAAGGCGTACGCGCGCGAGGACAGCGACGCCGACCACGCGCGGACGGCGACCCGTTTGGTCGAGTACAGCGAGGAGGAGAACAGCCCTGTGTACGTGCGGCTCACCAAGTCGGAGGGCGGCTCGACACCGGCCATGACCTGGGCGCGGCAGGCGGCGCGGACCTGGCACGACACCGACGGCAAGGCCCGGACGAACTACACGAAGACGTCCTTCCACGGCTATGACGCGGCGCTCGCCGACACCACGTACAACGACGGCGCCCCGATCCGCTGCATGCAACTCATGATCGTGACCGACGACCTGGAGTTCTACGAGCTCCGCGTGGACATGCCGAAGGGCACGCCGGACGAGCGGAAGGGCACCGCGCTCTTCAAGGGCGTACGCGACCGACTCAAGGTCGGCACGGACCTGACCGGCCAAAGAATGCCCTGATCAGGCGCTTTGCTGCCAGCGATCGCTGGCGCCATGTGCGTGCCTGGTGAAACCTCGTTACCCATGGGTACCCAAAGCGTCCGCTCAGGCATACGCTCACCGTCATGACGGACTCGCAGGCCCCCGCGGCGCCCCTCGGCACGAACCCGATCGCTCCTGCTCCCGGTGGCGCGCGCACCGCCGCCGACGTGGTCACGCCCGACCTCGTCGCCCGGCTCACCCGCGGGGTGATCGGCTCCGGCCGGACCGCCAACCACACGCCGTTCACCGGCGAGAAGCTGGCCGACCTGCCCGAGTCCACGCCCGAGGACGTCGCCACCGCCTTCGAGCGGGCCCGCACCGCGCAGATAGCCTGGGCGCGCACCCCCGTGCGGCAGCGCGCGGCCGTGCTGCTTCGCTTCCACGACCTGCTGCTCCAGCGGCAGGCGGAGGCGCTCGACCTGATCCAGCTGGAGACCGGCAAGGCGCGGCTGCACGCGCACGAGGAGATCCAGGCCGTCGCCGTCGCGGCCCGCCACTACGGCCGCCGCGCCGCCGCGTATCTGAACCCCAAGCGGCACACGGGAGTCGTACCGACCCTCACGAAGGTCACCGAACTGCGCCAACCGCGCGGCGTCGTCGGCCAGATCGCCCCCTGGAACTACCCGCTCGAACTGTCCATCGGCGACGCCCTGCCCGCCCTCGTCGCGGGCAACGCCCTGGTGATGAAGCCCGACACGGAGACCGCCCTGACGGCCCTGTGGGCCCGGGACCTGATCATCGAGGCGGGCCTGCCGTCGGAGGCCTTCCAGGTCGTGCTCGGCGACGGGCCGGTCGTCGGCCCCGAGATCGTCAAGGGCGCCGACTACGTCTCGTTCACCGGCTCCACGCGCACCGGCCGCGAGGTCGCCACGGGCGCGGCGGCACGGCTCGTCGGCGTCTCCCTCGAACTCGGCGGCAAGAACGCCATGCTGGTGCTGCACGACGCCGACGTGGAGAAGGCCGCCGCGGGCGCCGTGCGCGCCTGCTTCTCGTCCGCGGGTCAACTGTGCATCTCCATCGAGCGGTTGTACGTCCACGAGTCGATCGCGGACGCGTTCGTCGAGCGGTTCGCGGCGCGGACGAAGGCCATGCGGCTCGGCCGCTCGCTCGCGTACGGCGCCGAGATGGGCTCCCTCGTCGGCGAGCGGCAGCTGGAGACGACCCGGCGGCACGTCGACGAGGCCGTCGCCAAGGGCGCCACGCTCGTCGCGGGCGGCAGGGCCCGGCCCGACATCGGCCCGTACTTCTACGAGCCGACCATCCTCGACGGCGTCGAGGCCCCGATGGCCGTGTGCACGGAGGAGACCTTCGGCCCCGTCGTCTCCGTCTACCGCTTCACCGACGAGAACGAGGCGGTGGAGCTCGCCAACGCCACCTCGTACGGCCTGAACTCCTCGGTCTGGACGAAGGACGGCAAGCGTGGCCGCGCCGTCGCCGCCCGCCTGCGCACCGGCACCGTCAACGTCAACGAGGGCTTCGCGCCCGCCTACGGCAGCGTGCAGTCGCCGATGGGCGGCATGAAGGACTCCGGCCTCGGCCGCCGCCACGGCTCCGAGGGCATCCTCAAGTACACCGAGGCCCAGACCGTGGCCCACCAGCGCCTCATCCCGCTGGCACCGTCCTTCGGCATGGACGACGAGAAGTACGCGGCGCTCATGACGACGAGCCTGAAGCTGATGAAGGCGCTGCGCCTGCGCTGAGCGCCCGGCTACAGACGGCCCGCGGATCAACTCGCACAGAGGAGACCCAATGTCACAGGAGAGCTCTGTCCGGAGCGAGGACAGGGAGGAAAACGCGGGGTACGACTACGACGTCATCGTCGTAGGATCCGGCTTCGGCGGTTCCGTATCGGCGTTGCGACTCACGGAGAAGGGCTACCGCGTCGGCGTGCTCGAAGCGGGCCGCCGCTTCACGCGCGCCACACTGCCCAAGAACTCCTGGGACATCAAGAACTACCTCTGGGCGCCCGCACTCGGCCTGTACGGCATCCAACGGATTCATCTGCTCGGCAACGTGATGGTTCTGGCGGGCGCGGGCGTGGGCGGCGGATCGCTGAACTACGCGAACACGCTCTACGTACCGCCTGCGGCGTTCTTCAACGATCCGCAGTGGAAGGACATCACGGACTGGCAGGACGAGCTGCGTCCGTACTACGAGCAGGCCGAGCGCATGCTCGGTGTGCGGCTCAATCCAACAACGACCCCTTCCGACGTGCACCTCAAGGCGGCCGCGCAGGCCATGGGAGTGGGCGACAGCTTCCACATGGCGCCGGTCGGCGTCTTCTTCGGCGACGGGCGGGACGCCGCTGGTGATTCAACGGCCGGTCCCGGCACGGAAGTTCCCGATCCGTACTTCGGCGGCGCGGGCCCCGCCCGCAGGGCCTGCACCGAGTGCGGCGAGTGCATGACGGGCTGCCGCCACGGCGCGAAGAACACCCTCACCGAGAACTACCTCTACCTCGCCGAGAAGGCCGGGGCGGTCATCCACCCGATGACGTCCGTGGTCGCCCTCACCGAGGACTCGCGGGGCGGCTACGCGGTCGGGACGCTGCCCACCGACGACAAGCGCAAGGGCCGGGGCCGCACGTTCCGGGCCCGCCACGTCGTCCTCGCCGCCGGCACGTACGGCACCCAGACCCTGCTGCACCGCATGAAGGACAGCGGTCTGCTGCCGCGCGTCTCGGCCCGGCTCGGCGAGCTGACCCGCACCAACTCCGAGGCCCTGGTGGGCGCCCAGACCACCGACCGCCGCTACCGCAAGCGCCACGGCAGGACCGGCGGGGACCGCGCCGACTTCACCAAGGGCGTGGCCATCACGTCGTCCATCCACCCGAACGACACCACCCACATCGAGCCCGTCCGCTACGGCAAGAAGTCCAACGCGATGGGCGGACTGACCCTCCTCCAGGTCCCGTACACCGCCAAGGGCGGCAAGGCGCGCGTCGTCGGCTGGCTCGCCAACTCCGCGCGCCACCCGGTGCTCACCCTGCGTTCCCTGTCCAACCGCCGCTGGTCGGAGCGGACCATCATCGGCCTGGTCATGCAGACCCTCGACAACTCGCTGACCACGTACCGCAAGCAGAAGGGCCTCGGCAAGGGCCTGCTCACCGCGCGCCAGGGCCACGGCGCCCCCAACCCGGACCAGATCCCCGAGGCCACCCGCGCCGCGAGCCTCATCGCACAGGAGATCAACGGCTTCCCCGGCTCGAACGTCGGCGAGCTCATGGGCACCCCGCTGACCGCGCACTTCCTGGGCGGCTGCCCCATCGGGGACTCGGCGGCCACGGGCGTCATCGACCCGTACCACCGCCTGTACGGGCACCCCGGCATCTCCGTCGTCGACGGCTCCGCGGTCTCCGCGAACCTGGGCGTGAACCCGTCCCTGACGATCACCGCGCAGGCCGAGCGCGCCATGTCGTTCTGGCCGAACAAGGGCGGCGCGGACCCGCGGCCCGCGCCGGGCGCCGCGTACGTGCGCGTCGCGGCGGTCGAGCCGAAGTCGCCGACGGTCCCGGCGGACGCGTTCGGCGCGCTCCGGCTCCCGCTCCTGGGCGTACCGGTGGTGCCGCCGAAGAAGCCGGCGTCGGATTCGGAGACAGATTCGGCGTCGGATGCGCAGTCGGCGTCGGAGTCGACGCAGTAGATACGGGGTAGGCGCACGGCGTACGCGAAAGGACCTGCACCCCCCTCCGAGTGCAGGTCCTTCGCGGCTTTCGGCGCGCGGAGCGCGCGTTACGCGGCGGCGTCCGAGCCGCTCCGGCGGCGCACCACGAACACGGCGCCCGCGCCCACCGCCACGGCGATGCCGCCGACGATGCCGATGGTCGGCAGCATGGAGCTGGAGCCGGTCTCGGCGAGGCTGCCGGTCGGCGGGACCTCGGTGACCCTCTTCTTGAACTGCTTGACGTGGGCCACCGGCTTGATGCCGCCCTGCGGCCTGGGCTTGGGCCTGCCCGGCACCGGCACGGCCTCGCCCGGGTAGTCGATGCCGCTGCCGCGCTTCACGACGTCGAACTCGTAGAACGAGAAGGAGCTGTGCGTGCAGTCCTGCTCCGCGTCGACGTAGCCGCCGAGGCCGAGCGCGTAGCCCGGGCCCGCCGGGGCCTTGCCGCTGATCTTCAGGCGCAGCTGGAGCTCGACCTGCTCCTGCGGTCCGAGCGTGGTCTTGCCGAAGTACAGGCCGCCCTCGACCTCGTTCAGGATCGACTTCCAGCCCTTGGCCCCGGGGTCGTAGAACTGGATCTGCGCGTAGGTGCTCAGCCAGTCCTTCTCGTGCTCGCTGTCGGAGAAGTTGTCCACGGCCGCGAGCCACTTGACCTCGCCGAGGTCCTCGTCGCTCGGGTTCGCCGCGGTCAGCTTGAACTCGTGCCAGCCGCTGCCCGCGGTGATCTTGCCGGGCAGGCCGGAGAGTTCCAGCTCCAGCTTGCTGTCGACGTCCTCGCCGGAGTCGTCGTCGACCGGGCACTCGGTGGGCTCGTCGGTCGGCTCTTCCTCACCCGGCTTGCCGGGCTTGTCGCCAGGCTTGTCACCGGGCTCTTCACCAGGCTTCTCGCCCGGCTTGTCACCGGTGCCGTCCCCCGGCTTGTCACCGGGCTTGTCGCCCGGCTTGTCACCCGTGCCGCCGCCGGGCTTGTCGCCGGGCTGCTCACCGGTGCCGTCCCCGGGCTTCTCCTCCTCGCCGGGGCCGCCGGGCCGGGTCGCGGGGTCCTCGCCCGGCTTCTCACCCGGGTTCTCCGGGTCCGGCGTCGTCGTGCCCGGTGTCGTCGTGCCCGGCTTCGTCGTGTCGTCGGGCGCCGGGCTCTCGCTCGTGGCCGCGCCCGGGGTCGTGGTGTCCCCGGTCGCGAAGGCGGCCGGAGCCGACATCAGCGCGAGCGGGGCGATGGCAGCCGTCGCGGCCGCGGTGGCCAGAGCACGGCGAAGCTTCATGAAGACCTCAGTGAGTCCGGCGCACCACGCTTCAGCGCGCGGTACGAAGCTGGAGGCCCCCGCGCGGGCGCGCGGAAGTGACCGTAGTTACGCAAGGATGACCCGTGTTTCCTGTGAATGGTTGCACTCGAACTCACGGAAAATTTATGTGGTTTGGGTCACATACTTGGAGAACCTGAGGAGGCTCGGCTTGTGCGGCCGCCCCGGGGTGTCGTAGAACTTCCCCCGTTTGCAAGCGAGATGACGCCCGGCGCGGCGGTGGGAGTGGACGCGGGGCCGGGAGCCGAGCGGAATCGAGAGTGGGGGCACAGTGTCCGTGCAGTCGCCGCGTGAGCCCGACGACGAGGCGCCCATACCCGACGAGGTGTGGCGGAGGTTCGCCGAGGACAGCGAGCGGGACATCCGCGCGTCCGCGCCGAAGGAGCCGTCCGCGCGGGCGCGCATGGTGGCCGAGCGCCTTCGCCGCCTGGACGAGGAAGCGGCGCGCAAGGAGGCCGAGGGCACCATCGGGCGCAAGCGCCGTCGGCGCAAGGAGGAGTCCGCGGCGCCCTGGCGGCCCGACGACTGGCGGTCGGCGCCCGAGGGCCCGCGGCGCGGGGGCGGGCGGCGCGGCGAGCGGTCCGAGCGGTGGCGCCAGGTGCGCAGCGTGGTGATCGTGGCGGGCTGCATGATCCTGGCGATCGCCCTCCTGAGCCCGTACCGGTTCTGGCCCTGGCAGTAGGGCCGGGCGGCCCACGCGCGCCTGTCGGCGCCTGCCCGTGTGCCCGCCCTGCGTACCCGCCTGTGTGCCCGCCTGCGTGTTTGCCGGTCCGTTGCCTTCGCGGTGGAACCGCGGGCGGCGATCTTCAGTCGTAGAAGGGGTGCGGGTGACTCCGCAGGTACGGGTAGTACGGGCAAGGCGTGCGCGTCGCGCGGGACGGGCGCGCGCAGGGTGAAAGTGGGGGAACGTGAAGTCAGCTGTGTCGCGTGTCGTGGTGGCCGCATCGGTCGTGGCCACCTTGGGCCTGACCGCCGCGTGTGGCGGGGGCGACGGCGGCGGTGACGGCGGTTCCGGTCGCGACGGCCGTGACGGCGGCAAGTCGTCGACGTCGCAGGCGAAGCCGAAGGGGCCGGGTGGCGACGCGGGCGCGGGCACGGGTGCGGGTGGCGCGGGTGCTGGCGGAGGCGCCGACGAGGACTCGCCCGCCGCCCGGAAGCTGGCGGCCTCGGCCCTGACGAAGGGCGACCTCGACCGCTACGACGTGCACCGCAAGGAGATCACGAAGGGCGAGGCCGTGTCGGCCGGCGCCCCGACGAAGCCGTCCGCCTGCCGTCCGCTCTGGGACATGCTGGCCGCCGCGACCCCGCCGAACGCGAAGGCCCACGTCGGCCGCACGGTCACGGGCAAGGGCACCACGAACACCTCGGCCACGGACGTCCAGCTCTTCACGTACGGCGGCGCCGACGACGCCAAGAAGGCGCTGCGGGACCTGCGTGCGGCGGCGAAGTCGAAGCCGTGCGGTTCCTTCCGCTCCCCCGGCCTGCACTTCAGCGGTGTCGCCACGCTCCCCGCGCCGGACCGGGGCGACGAGGCGGTCGCGTACAAACTGGGCATGCGGGAGGGGGAGTTCCTGCAGCGGAACACCGTCACCGTCGTGCGCAAGGGCGCGACCCTCGTCTCCTTCGCCGCGTCGAACCAGTACGACCCCGAGAGCGTGGCGAGCGACAAGCGGAGCCGCGAGGAGAGCGAGGGCGGTCCCGACATCGCCGGTCCGGACAAGGCGGACGACGAGCCGAGGATCCCGTCGGCCGTCCTTGACGTGCAGCTCAAGAAGGTGAAGTGACGTAGCCGCCGAGCGCACAGAGCGAAGGGCCCCGCGGGACGGATCCGCGGGGCCCTTGGCCGTCAGCACCGACGTCAGGGCAGCGTCGATGCTTCAGGGCGGCGCCGGGGGAGTACGCCGCTGGTTTCTCCGCGCCGGTGGTCCATCCGGCGCGCCGGGGGAGCGCGACTGGTTTAGACCAATGGCAATGGTGCTCCGGAAAGCGGCTCCTGCCGCTGTCCTCTAGGCATCGTGGGGGATGGCCGCTTCCCCGCGCAACCGTTTCGACTACATCCAAATGTGCTGGGACGAAACATCTGGGCGAACATGCGGCGAAGACAAGGCGAAGGGATGGCGGAAAATCGGCGAAGGGCCTGCTGGAGAGCCGACGAAGGGCCTGATGGGAGATCGCTGGGAGATCGCTGAAGGATCTTGAGGGGCTGCCGAGGGGATCGGCAAAGGTCTAGGCCGGTCGACCCCGGGCGTCCCCGGAGCCGACCGTTCCCTGGGTGACCGGGCTGCTGTCCCCTGCCGTCCGGTCACGTCTCTGGGGCGAGGTCCCACGGCGTACGCACGACCCGTACGCCTCATCGCCCCAGCGGAGCCACGCGTGGTTCTTTCGGGCCCGCCCCTGGCTGGCACGGACACCGGGACCAACGAAGCCCGTCCGGACCCGGTCACGCGCCGTACGGGTGAGAGCCGATCCGAACTCAGGTCCGTGGCGCAGCGGTTCCCGGTCAGATGCGGCCGCGGCACAGTTCGAGCAGCGTCATCGCGAGCGCGGTGCCGGGCTTGCCGAGCGCGTCCCTGTAGTGGCCGAGGACCTCCATCTCGCGCGAGAGGTTCACGCGCCGCCCGCCCGAGCCGATGCGGGCCTCCTGGATGACGGCCGAGACGGCCATCCGTTCCTGGACGAGCCCGATGATCCGGTCGTCGAGTGCGTCGATCCGCTCACGGGCACCGCCGATCAGCTCGGCGGCCTCGGTGGTGCGGGCACCGGTCCGCTCGGCGGCGGTCTGCGGCGTTCCGGCCTGCGACTGCGTGCTGGCCTGCGGCTGCGTGGTGGTCCTGGACTGCGTCGTGCTGGCGGTCATGGGCGGGGCTCCTCGCTGGAATCGGGTGGCGGCGGTGCCCCGGGGCGACGGGTCCGGGAACGACAGAGCGCCCCGGGCCTTTCGGCCCGGGGCGCCTGGAAGTCGCTTGTCAGGAGATCAAGCAGCTCGACCATGGCAGCCGGCGGGCCGGGTGCCATAGGTAAAGAGGAAGCCGAGGTGCTTGTTCACGGCCCCAGTATGCCCCCATGCGAGCGCGCCGGGTCAATCCGGGGTGCGGGCGGCTCGCATGGTGAGACGTGCGGGACGTGCGGGACGTGCGGGACGTGCGGGACGTGCGGGATGGGCGGGCGTGAGGCGCCGGGCGTGCACAAGGCGCCGGGCGTGGTCGAGGTACCGGGCGTGGCCCAGGTGCCGGGCGTGCACGAGACGCCGGGGGGGCGAGGCGCGGGCGTGCCCCTGGTGCCGGGCGGGCCCGAGGCGCGGCCCGGGGCGGTCTCGGGCGCCCCGAGTCATGCCGCCGGGCGGCCCCCGGCCGCCCGGGCTCCGTCGGATACGACGAAGGCGGTACGCGCGGGCCCGTTAGAATCGACAAAACAACCCCAGCTCCAACCGCGCGCGCACGCCACTCGCGAACCCCCGCTCACGAACCCCTTGCGCGCGCTCAACGCCGGAAGGCCGCCGCCGTGTCCTCAGCGACTCCCGCTGCCGCCGCTCCCGACACCGTCCTGGTCGTCGACTTCGGAGCGCAGTACGCCCAGCTCATCGCCCGCCGCGTCCGCGAAGCCCGGGTCTACAGCGAGATCGTGCCGAGCACCATGCCGGTCTCCGAGATGCTCGCCAAGAACCCCGCGGCGATCATCCTCTCCGGCGGCCCGTCTTCGGTGTACGCGGAGAGCGCGCCGTCGGTGGACCGCGCCCTGTTCGAGGCGGGCGTCCCCGTCTTCGGCATGTGCTACGGCTTCCAGCTGATGGCCACCAGCCTCGGCGGCACCGTCGACAACACCGGCGCCCGCGAGTACGGCCGCACCCCGCTCGCCGTCTCCAAGCCCGGCTCGACGCTCTTCGAGGGCACCCCGGCCGAGCAGTCCGTGTGGATGTCCCACGGCGACGCGTGCAGCGCCGCCCCCGAGGGCTTCACCGTCACCGCGTCCACGGACGTCGTGCCCGTCGCCGCCTTCGAGAACGATGCGAAGAAGCTCTACGGCGTGCAGTACCACCCCGAGGTCATGCACTCCACGCACGGCCAGCAGGTCCTCGAGCACTTCCTCTACCGCGGCGCGGGCCTCAAGCCGAACTGGACCACCGGCAACGTCATCGACGAGCAGATCGCCGCCATCCGCGCCCAGGTCGGCACCAAGCGCGCCATCTGCGGCCTGTCCGGCGGTGTCGACTCCGCCGTGGCCGCCGCGCTGGTGCAGAAGGCCATCGGCTCCCAGCTGACCTGCGTGTACGTCGACCACGGCCTGATGCGCAAGGGCGAGACCGAGCAGGTCGAGAAGGACTTCGTGGCCGCCACCGGCGTCCAGCTGAAGGTCGTCGACGCCCAGGAGCGGTTCCTGTCCGCGCTCGCCGGGGTGTCCGACCCCGAGGAGAAGCGGAAGATCATCGGGCGCGAGTTCATCCGCGTCTTCGAGCAGGCCCAGGCCGAGATCGTCGCCGAGGCCCCGGGCGACCAGCCGGTGGAGTTCCTGGTCCAGGGCACCCTCTACCCGGACGTGGTCGAGTCCGGCGGCGGCACGGGCACCGCCAACATCAAGTCCCACCACAACGTGGGCGGCCTCCCCGAGGACCTCGAGTTCCAGCTCATCGAGCCGCTGCGCAAGCTCTTCAAGGACGAGGTGCGCATGGTCGGCCAGGAGCTCGGCCTGCCCGACGAGATCGTCCAGCGCCAGCCCTTCCCCGGCCCCGGCCTCGGCATCCGCATCGTCGGCGAGGTCACCAAGGACCGCCTCGACCTGCTGCGCGAGGCCGACGCCATCGCACGCGAGGAGCTGACGGCCGCCGGTCTCGACCGGGAGATCTGGCAGTGCCCCGTCGTGCTGCTCGCCGACGTCCGCTCCGTCGGCGTCCAGGGCGACGGCCGCACCTACGGCCACCCGATCGTCCTGCGCCCCGTCTCCTCCGAAGACGCCATGACGGCCGACTGGTCCCGCCTGCCCTACGAGGTCCTCGCGAAGATCTCCACGCGGATCACGAACGAGGTCGCCGACGTCAACCGCGTCGTCCTCGACGTGACGAGCAAGCCGCCGGGCACCATCGAGTGGGAGTGACCTCCGGGGGACCGGGCCGGGCGCCCGCGCTCCCCGAGGTCTGAGCGCCGGTGCCGCCGTCCGCGTACGGGACGGCGGCACCGGCGTTCTGCCGTCCGCCCTCAGGTCCGCCTGGTCGTCCGCACCGGCTGCCCCGGCTTCCAGAGCTGCACGGCCAGATACTGCTCGTCCTCGATGTACGTCCGCACGACCTCCGTCAGCTCCACCCGGAACAGGTGGAACGCCGACGGATCCGGCGGGTTCACCTCGTCCGCGTACCGCGCGACCTCCTCCGGCTCCGTGACCTCGACCGCCCGCCCGGCGATCCGGACGTCCCCACCCCCCATCTCCGTACCCGAACCGGGGTTCGCCTGCAGCGCGAAGCGCGGGTCCCGGCGCAGATCCAGCGCCTTGAGCGAGTGCGGCATCATGCCGAGCCACAGCTCCCCGTGCAGAAAACGGACCTCGATGCCCGTGGTCCGCGGCGCCCCGTCCTTGCGGAGCGTCGCCAGCACGTGGTGGGTGAACGAGCCGAACCGCTTCTCGACGGTCGCGGCGAGATCGGGCTCTGCGGTGGCGAAGGCTTCCCAGGAGAACGTCATGCGTCGATTCTGCCTCCCATACCCGACACCTCCTGTCTCCTTTCTCCTCTCCCTTGATCGCCGTACGCCTCTGTTCTCCTGGACACCCCGCCGGTACCTTCCGCCCTGGACAGCGAGGGACGGAGGACCTATGCGGGCGCCCACACCGATACCCGTCGAGCGGTTGCAGTTCGCGATGCCCCCGGTGCACGCGACACCGGAGGACGAGCGGCGCCACCGCAAGGAACGGCTCGCGGGCGCCCTGCGGATCTTCGGGCGGCTCGGCTACGAGGACGGCGTCTCCGGCCACATCACCGCCCGCGACCCGGAACACCCTGACTGCTTCTGGGTGAACCCCTTCGGCATGCCCTTCAAGCACATCACCGTCGGCGACCTCGTCCTCGCGAACGAGGACGGACAGGTCGTCGAGGGCCGCCACCACGTCAACCAGGCCGCCTTCACCGTCCACGCCCAGGTGCACAGGGCCCGGCCCGACGTCGTCGCCGTCGCCCACTGCCACTCGCTGCACGGCCGCGCCCTGGCCGCGCTCGGCGAACTCCTCGACCCGATCACCCAGGAGTCCTGCGCCTTCTACGAGAGCCACGCCCTGTACGGCGCCTACACCGGCGTCGCCGTGGACGCCGACGAAGGCCGCCGGATCGCCGCCGCGCTCGACACCCACAAGGCGATGATCCTGCGCAACCACGGCCTGCTCACCGTGGGCGGCACCGTCGACGCCGCCGCCTGGTGGTTCATCTCCATGGAGCGCTCCTGCCAGGTCCAGCTCGCCGCACGCGCCGCGGGCCGCCCCGTCCTCATCGACCACGAGCAGGCCGTGGAGACCCGTGAACAGCTCGGCGGCGACCTCGTGGCCTGGATCAACTACCAGTCCCTGTGGCAGGACATCAGCCGCGGCGAACCCGACCTCCTCACCTGACCCCGCCTCCACCCGTCGGCCTCGCTCCACGTGCGGCGTCAACACGCGTGCGGCAAGGCCACCCTTGCTGACCTGACCCGGGGAGCACGCACAGGCGTCCGTGCGGCACAATTCCCAGTCGTTGCAAGGAAGTTCACGGCCCGGTTGCGGACGGGAGATCCGATCGCGGGTTCGATGACGACTTCGGTCGAGGGCGGGGAAGGCGGCGTACGCGGTGGCGGTGCAGGAAGCCAGGCAGGACGTGCACGGGGGTGGTTGCACGTGCGGCGACTGCCCGCACGGAGCACGCGCGGGACACCGGCGCGCCGTGGCCGCGTTCCTCGCCAAACGCGACGAGCTCGCGGCCGGGCGTGGGCTGCCCGCGGCGGTCGCACACTCCGCGGGCGCGTCCCGCCAGTGGGTGTCGGACGAGCTGACGCAGTCCGCGCGGGACGTCGCCGAGCGCGGCCGCGCGGAGGGCGAGGCCTGGCTCGCCCGGCTCTGGAAGTACACCCTCGCCGCCGTCTGGGCCGGTGTCGTGGCGCTGCTGCTCGTCCAGGCGCTCACCGCGGTCGGCACCGGCTGGACGGACACGCGCACGGCCGGGCTGCTCGCGGCACTCGCCGTCGCCGTCCTGCTGTCCGGCGCCGCGTATCTGCACCGGGCGCGGGGCGGGGTGCTCGCACCGGTCATCGGCGAGGACAACCGCCTGTCCACCTCACGGGCCGTGGCAGGCTGCTGGGTCCTCTTCACCGTCTTCTCCGTGCTCGTCCTCGCCTGCGAGCTCGCCGCGGCCTCCGGCCACGAGGCCCGTGACGACCTCATCGACGGCCTCGAACTCGCCCGCGCGGCAGGCCTGGTGACCGTCCTCGCCGTCGTGTGCGCCGTCGCCGTCCTCGTCCGCCGCGTGGTGGGCCTGCGGGTCCTCGGCCAGCGGCTGCAGAAGGTCCGCGCCGACCGGCCGCGCGCCGCCGACCTGCTCACCGACGACGCGGGCCGCGGCCACTTCGCCGACGTCCAGTACGTCCTGGTCAGCACCGTCGCCGTGGTGTTCGTCGCCGTCCGCCTCGCCCGCCGCCCCGAGCAGCTGCCCGATCTGCCGTGGGGCCTCGCCGTCCTCGTCCTCGTGTCGGCGGCCACGTACGTCGCGGGCAAGTACGCCGAAGGCGGCCGCCCCGTGATCCTCTCCGTCGTACGGCGCCGGGAGGCGGGCGATCTGGACGCGCCGATCCGCACCGGCGACGACATCGAGATCCGCGGCGCGGGCTTCGTGCCGCCCGGTGCGCAGAGCGCGGACCGGCTGGCCAGGATGGCCGTCCGCATCGGCGCCGTCCACGTCCACGTGCCGCTCGTCCCCGTCGCCGGCGGCTTCACCAATCCCACCGACGCCGTCCTGACCGTCCCCGTGCCCGTCGACGTCGAGCCCGGCCGCGTCGAGGTCCAGGTGGTCACGGCGGCCGGCGTCGAGACCAACCGCTGCACGATCGACGTCACCGACTGACCCCCGCGCCGCACCACCGCTCCCACCGCCCGTGCGGCAGCCCGCACCGCCCCGAATGGACGCATGCCCTTCCCCCTCCTGTGTGCTCCCTGTCCGCCCGGCCAGGGCTCCGGAACCCCGGACCCTGCGCGTTTCCGGGGAACCGTCGAGATCTCCTCCGCACGCCACTGAGCAGCGGCTCCCACTCCTACGTATGGTCAGTTGACGGCTCAACAGGAGAGGCGGGCAGCGATGGCTCACGGCATGCGCACCGACAGCCACACCAGCTATGTCAGGCGCGACGACTGGCGCGAGAACGCCACGCGGTACGCCCTGCTCCCACTGAGGATCTTCCTCGGCGTCACCTTCGTCTACGCGGGCCTGGACAAGCTCACCGACAGCGCCTTCATGAAGGAGAGCGGCACCGGGTCCATCGGCGACACCATGCGGGGCGTGCGCGACCTCTCCGCGATCCCCGACCTCGTCGACCTGGCCCTGAAGAACCCCGTCGGCTTCGGCTACGCCATCGCCCTCGGTGAACTGGCCGTCGGCATCGGCACCTTGATCGGCCTGTTCGCCCGGGTCGCCGCACTCGGCGGCGCCCTGATCTCGCTCAGCCTCTGGCTGACCATGAGCTGGCAGGAGGAGCCGTACTACCTCGGCAACGACCTCGCCTACCTGATGGCCTGGCTGCCCCTGGTGCTCGCCGGGGCGTCCGTCCTCTCCGTCGACGCCTGGCTCACCGAACGCCGCCGCGGCACCGGACTACACCTCGGCTAGACCTCGCCGGCCCCTGACCCCGACCCGGACCCCGACCCGGACCCCGACCCGGACTCTGATCCAGACCCAGTCCCGGATCCAGACCCGGCCCCGGCCCCGGCGCTGTGTGCCCGGCCCTCGACCGCCTCCGCGTGACCCGCGTGACCCGCGTGACCCGCGCGGCCCGCGCGGTTCTTGCGTATGCCATGGGCCACGGTCGCCGCGGCGCCCGCGAGGCACAGACCTCCCGTCACGATCGGGATGATCACGAACCAGGGCGTGTCCCACAGGCCGCCCGCGTCGCCCGCGTACACGAGCCCCGCCGCTGTCAGGAAGAAACCCGCCACCAGCCTGCCCGGCTGGAACTCATGACGCAGCACGTGCCACCTCCGCCTGTCCGACGCCCACCTCTAGCCGCAGGTCGACCGTGCCGCCGCCCTTGCTTCCCGCGGGCGGGTCGAGAGTCGCCTTGCGCTCCTTGCCCGGGGCGATGTCCACGTCCCGCCGGTCGTCGCTCGGCAACTGGATGTCCCCGACCCCCACCTCCACCTCGAGCTCGACCCTGGCGTCCTTCGGCACGATCACCTTCAGACGGCCCGCGCCCACCTCGGCCCGTGTGGTCAGCGTCTGGTCCTTGCGGAGGTCGATCCCGCTCAGGTCCAGGGTGCCCACGCCGGTGCCCAGCTCGTACGCCGGGCGGACCTGCGATGCCGTGGCCGGGCGCCAGTCCGTACGTATCCAGTCCGTCGTGATGTTCTTCGGCAGGGCCGCCGAGGACGCGACGAGGGCGGCGGTGATCACCGCGAGGACGAGGGATCCCGCACCCGTGCGCCCGAGGAACGAGCTGATCGCGATGCCGACGCCGAGCACGGCGAGCGCACAGGCGAAACCGATCTGCAGGCTGCTGCCGAGCGGGTGGTCCGCCCAGGTCAGGGTGGTGCCGAGGCCCGCCGCGAGGACGGCGGCGAGGAACACCCAGCCGCCGATCCAGCGCGGACCCCGCGGCCCGCGCCGCGCGGCCTCGGCCGCGGCAGCACGCTCCGCAGCCGTGGCGTGCGCCGCGGCCGGGTCGTACTCCATCGCGACCGGGTCCGGCCCCCAGAAGTACTGCGGGATCTTCTCCTGCACGCCGTCCCGCACAAGGGGGTCGCGCCACCAGGACGGGGCGCCCGTGACAGGCGGGGCCTTGGTCTCCGGCGGGGCATCCGCCACGGCCTGCGCGGCCGCCGGGTCCGGGTCGGGGGCGCCGCGCTGCCGCGACCAGTACCCCGCGCCCGCGAGGAGCAGGCCGAGGACGGCCGCGAACGTCAGCGCCCCGCCGTTGCTCAACAGCGTCAGGAAGACCCCGCAGCCCACGAGCGCGAAGAGGACCGCCGTCAGCGCGTGGCCGTCGACGCGGGCCGTCAGCAGCCTGCGCGCCTCGTTCTCCTCCTCGTTCTCGTACGGAATGAGGAGCCACGCGAAGCCGTAGAAGACCAGGCCCAGGCCGCTCGTTATCGCGAGGACGACGAGGCCGATGCGGAAGATCACCGGGTCCATGTCGCAGTGCCGCCCGAGCCCCGCGCACACGCCGCCCAGCTTGCGGTGCCTGCGGTCGCGGCGGAACTTGCGCTCGCGCACGGCCTCCGGCCCGCCCGGCTCGTCGGCCGCGGCGGACAGAGGATCGCGCGACGGGGCCTGCGGGCCCGGCGCGGGCTGCTGATCTGTCATGCCTCCATGGTGACGGCCGCGGCCCGGCCGCGGCAGTCGGGACAACCCTGGCCGATCCCTGATATCGCCCCTGACCGGCCGGACCGGCACAGCCGCGGCAGAGATCAGGGGAGTCTCGGGGATGCACCCTGATGCCCGCGCCGCCGCCCGCGTGTGACCATCGTGGACATGCCGGAAGCCGCAGCTGTCACCACCGAAGAAGAGCGGCCGCTGCGAAAGCTCTACCGCAGCGGTGAGGGCCGCATGCTCGGCGGAGTCGCGCGCGGCCTCGCCGGGCACCTCGGGCTGCCCGTGATCTGGGTGCGGCTCATCTTCATCGGCCTGTTCACGGCGAACGGCCTCGGCGCGCTGCTGTACGCGGCGTTCTGGTTCTTCGTGCCGCTCGGCGTCGGCGGCGTCGGGGACGGCAGACCCGCGGTGGTGACGACGGAGACGGCGCCGGACGGCCGCCGAAGACTCGTCGCCCGCAAGCCGGACAAGGGCCAGATCTTCGCGCTGCTCGCCATGCTCGTCGTCGCCATGGTCTTCGTCGGCAGCGTCGACCTCGGCGGCCCCACGAAGGCGTATCTGTGGCCGACGCTGCTCGTCGCCGCCGGTGTCGCCCTCGTCTGGCGCCAGGCGGACAACGCGCGGCGGGCCCGCTGGATGGAGGTCGGCCGCAAGCGGCGCACCCTGACGATCGCCCGGTCCGGCGCCGGTGTCCTCCTCGTCGGCGTCGGTGTCTCCGGCATCTTCGTGCTGCGCGGCTCCGCCTCCGACCTCGGCGCCGCGCTGCAGGCGGCGCTCGCCGTGCTCGTCGGCATCGCGCTGCTCGCGGGCCCCTATCTCGTGCGGATGACGCAGGACCTCTCCGAGGAGCGTCTGATGCGCATCCGCGCCCAGGAGCGCGCGGAGGTCGCCGCCCACGTCCACGACTCGGTGCTGCACACCCTGACCCTGATCCAGCGCAACGCGGAGAGCCCGGGCGAGGTGCGCCGCCTCGCCCGCGCCCAGGAGCGCGACCTGCGCGCCTGGCTGTACAAACCGGAGGGCACCGGCAAGGACGAGGCGGAGGAGCCGGACACGCTCGCCGAGGCGGTCCGGCGCAGCGCCGCGGAGGTCGAGGACAAGCACGGCGTCCCGATCGAGGTGGTCGTCGTCGGCGACTGCCCGCTCGACGACCGCCTGACGGCACAGATGCAGGCCGCGCGGGAAGCGATGGTGAACGCCGCCAAGTACGGTGGCGAGGGCGGCGCGGTGCAGGTCTTCGCCGAAGTCGAGGGGGAGACGGTCTTCGTGTCCGTCCGGGACCGCGGCCCGGGATTCGACCTGGATTCCGTGCCGGACGACCGCATGGGCGTACGAGAATCGATCATCGGCCGCATGCAGCGGAACGGCGGCACGGCGCGGCTGCGCGCGGTGCCGGGCGGCGGCACGGAAGTCGAGCTGGAGATGGAGAGGACGGCGGCGACATGAGCGACGCGACCGAAGCGGGCGGGCCCGCGGAGCCGGCCGGGACGACCGGGCCCGTGGACCCGGCCGCCGGGACCGGGGAGGCCGCCGGGGCGAGCGCGGACGCGGGGACCGGCGCCGGGCGGCACGTGCGGGTCGTCCTGGTGGACGACCACCGGATGTTCCGCACGGGCGTGCAGGCGGAGATCGGCCAGACCGAGCGCACGGGTGTCGAGGTCGTCGGCGAGGCCGCCGACGTCGACCAGGCGGTCTCGGTGATCACGGCGGCGCGCCCCGAGGTCGTGCTCCTCGACGTGCACCTGCCGGGCGGCGGTGGCGTCGAGGTGCTGCGCCGCTGCGCGTCCCTGATGGCGGACGCGGAGGACCCGGTGCGGTTCCTCGCGCTGTCCGTCTCCGACGCCGCGGAGGACGTCATCGGCGTCATCCGGGGCGGCGCCCGCGGCTATGTCACCAAGACCATCACCGGCACCGACCTGGTCGACTCGATCTTCCGCGTCCAGGAGGGCGACGCGGTGTTCTCGCCGCGCCTCGCCGGTTTCGTCCTGGACGCCTTCGCGTCGACGGACGCGGCGCCGGTCGACGAGGACCTGGACCGCCTCACGCAGCGCGAGCGCGAGGTCCTGCGCCTCATCGCCCGCGGCTACGCGTACAAGGAGATCGCCAAGCAGCTCTACATCTCCGTGAAGACGGTCGAGTCGCATGTGTCGGCGGTCCTGCGGAAGCTCCAGCTGTCGAACCGGCACGAGCTGACGCGGTGGGCGACGGCCCGCAGGCTGGTCTGACGCCACGACGGCGCCCCGACGTTCCGACGGCACCCCGACGTTCCGACGGCACCCCACCGCCCCGGCGTCACACCACCCGCGTGGCCCCCGCGAACGGCATCTGGTCGATGGGGGCCAGGCGGACCGGCGCGCTGGGGTTGGGGGCGTGGATCATCCGGCCGTTGCCGACGTAGAGGCCGACGTGGCTGATGCCGGAGTAGAAGAACACCAGGTCTCCCGGAGCGAGTTCGGCGCGTGACACGCGCTTGCCCGCGCCGATCTGGGCGTAGGTCGTGCGGGGGAGGGACACGCCCGCCGAGCGGTAGGCGGCCTGGATGAGGCCTGAGCAGTCGAAGGCGTTCGGCCCGGTGGCGCCCCACACATAGGGGCTGCCGAGCGCCTTGTAGGCGTACGAGACCGCCGCCGAGGCCCGCGAGTCGGGGGCGCCCACGGCACCCCCGCCTCCGTTCGCGCCGCTACGCTCCGCCGTGTCGCGGTCGCCGACGCGCGAGGCCCTGTTGGGGTCGCCCGCCCGCTCGCCCCCCTCGTCGGCGGCGAGGCGGGCCCGCTGGTCGGCGGTCAGCCGGTCGAGCAGCCGCTTGGCGTCGCCGAGCTTGCCGGTCACGGTCTTCTTGTGCTTCTTCAGGGCCGCCTGGCGGGCCTTGAGGTCGGCGAGCGTGTCGTCCGCCTCGGAGTGCAGCTGGTCGAGCTCGCGGAGCTGCTTGCGTACGTCGTTGACGGTGGCCGCCTGCCGGTGGCCCGCGCGGTCGGCGCGGCTCGCCCGGTCCAGGAACTCGTCGGGATCGGAGGAGAGCGCCACCTGGAGCGACGGGTCGATGGCGCCCGTGCGGTACTGGGCGGTGGCCAGGGAACCCAGGCCCTGGCGCGCGGAGTTGAGCCGCTCCGTCCTGCGGGCGGCCTCGTCGCGCAGGTCGCCGAGGGACCGCTCGGCCTCGTCGGCCTTCTCCTTGGCGCCGTTGTACTTCTCGGTGGCGACCTCCGCCTCGCGGTAGAGCTCGTCGACCTTGGCCTTCACCTCGCTGGGGGTGAGCCGCGGCTCGGCGTGCCCGGTGCCTTCGAAGGCGGTCGCCGTGGCGGCCGACGCGAGGGCGAGGGTGGCGGCGGTACGGGCGGTATGGCCGCTGAGCGAGCGCTGTTTGGGCTTGCGGTGCTCTGCCACGGAGGCTCCACGTCCTTCCACGGTGGCCCGATGCCGGTGGGGGGCCGGCGGTCCGGTACGTGTCCGGCGGCGCGCCGCACAGGGGGAGCGGAACGCCGCCGGACTTCTCGGCGGGGGCGGCCGGCTGCCGTCCGTGGTCCGGGCGGCGGTGGGGAGCCGGTCACCTGGTGGAGGACGCTAAACCTCTTCCTCGCCGGGCCGTGGCGCGATGCGCGGAAGTGGAAGGCGCGGGTCGACGGGTGAACGCGAGCGATCGGGCCGATGGCCACCCGGTGCCCGCTTCACCCGCTCCTGTGACCGATGTGGCGTTGGCGGCAGCCCTGCCCGGAGGGAGGTGATAGGGGCCCCGCTAGGCTCCGCCCCATGGACGTACTCATCCATCTCTTCGTCGGCCTGCACATCATCGGCATCGCCTCGCTCCTGGGCGGCTTCCTCACCCAGATGAAGGCGATGGGTGAGGGCACGGCCCGCTTCAGCCCCGCGATGCTGCACGGCGCGCTGACCATGCTGGTCACCGGCGTGGCCCTGGTGGGCCTCAACCAGGCCGACGACAACACGGTCAACAACGTCAAGATCGGCGTGAAGCTGGCCCTGCTGATCGTGATCCTCGCGCTCGTGTACGTGAAGCGCGACGAGGAGAAGGTGGACAAGGCGATGTTCGGCGCGGTCGGCGCGCTGACGACGGCGAACATCTTCATCGCCGTCCTGTGGACGTAGGCCCCGGCCACCTGACGTACGTGGGCCCGCACCCGGACCGGGGTGCGGGCCCACACGTCTATCGCCCCTCTACGTAGAGGGGCGTGTGGAGGGAGGGCGTGTACGGCCCCCTCTACGTAGAGGGTGGTTATGCGGGCCGCACCACGCTGTGGATCGGCATGTAGTAGATCGACTCGACGCGGACGTTCGCGCCCGGCTTCGGGGCGTGGATCATCTTGCCGTTGCCGATGTAGATCCCGACGTGGCTGATGTCGTCGTAGAAGAAGACCAGGTCGCCCCGCTTGGCGTTCGACGTCGACACCTTCGTGCCGGTCTTCACCTGGTCCCAGGTCGTCCGCGGCAGCGAGATCCCGGCGGTCTTCCACGCGGCCTGCGTGAGCCCGGAGCAGTCGTAGGAGTCGGGCCCGGTGGCGCCCCACACGTAGGGCTTGCCGATCTGCCGCTCGGCGAAGGAGATCACCTTCTCGGCCTTGGCGGCGTAGCTGCCGTCCGTGCTGCCCGAGCCCGAGCCCGAGCCGGATCCCGACCCGGACCCGGAGCCGCTGTCCGAGCCGGACCCCGTACCCGTACCCCCACCGGAGCCCTGGTCCTGGTCCTGATCCCGGCCCTGTTCCCGCTCCCGTTCCCGCTCGCGCTGCTCGGCCTCCTCGGCCTTCCGCTTGCGCTCCGCCTCCGCCTGCTTGCGCGCCAGCTCGGCGGCCTTGCGCCGGGCGGCCTCTTCCTTCCGCTTCTCGATCGCCGCGAGCCGCGCCTTCTCCTCGGCGGTCAGCTTCGACAGCAGGCCGCGGGCCTCGCTCAGCTTGGTCTGGACGGTCTGCTTGCTCGCCTTCAGGTCGTCGCGCGAGTCACCGAGCGTCTTCAGGCTCTTCGCGGCCTTCGCGCGCTGCTGGGTCGCCGCGACCTGCTGCGTCTGGTAGTCGTCGACGGCCTTCTTCTGGCGGCTCGTGAGCCGGTCCGCGAGGTGGTTCTGGTCGAAGAACCCCTTCGGGTCGTCGGCGAGCATCATCGCGGCCGTCTCGGAGACGGCGCCGGTGCGGTACTGCGCGGCCGCGAAGGAGCCGAGCTCCTGGCGGGCGTCGTTCAGCTTGTCCGTGCGCTCGGCCACGTCGTCCAGGAGGCGGTCGACCTTCTTGCGCTGCTTGTCGGTGCGCTCCTTGGCCGAGTTGTACTTCTGCGTGGCCACGCCCGCCTGGTGGTAGAGGTCGTCGACCTTCTTCTGGACCTCTTCGAGGGTCGGCTTCCCGGGCTCGGAGGGGGCGGACGGCGCGGCGTTCGCGCTCTGTGAGAGCAGGGCCACCGAGGTCAGGGCGGCCGTCGTGATGCCGAGGGCGGGGGTCGTGCGTATGAGCGCTGAGCGACTGCGCGGTTTGCGGTGCGACGCCAAGGTCGGCGACTCCTTCCGTGGACCGCCTACCGGGTTAGCTGTCGGGTTCGGGCGGGTGGTTCGGAAGGCTGCCCTACCGTCCCGTACGGCGTACGGGACCGATTCACCCCAGGATCATGGTGGGTCCCCGGCTCCGGGAGCGTCGGACGACGTGGAGGTCGGACAACGCGTCGGACTCGGCGGAGGCCACGCGTGACCGGCGGGGATCGCCGGTGGGGGACGTGCGGCCCGCGGAGCACGCTAGCCAACTCGTGTGGTGCCGGGGAAGGTTGATGTTCGATATGCCCGATACATTTTCGTGACTTTACGAAGCCCTTGGCGCGGCCCTGACGTGCTGTCGCGCTGCGTGACGGCGACGGGGCGGAGCGTGGATGGCCGGAACCCGGGGCGGGTTGTCAGTGGGTCCGCCTAGACTCGGGAGGCGATGAGCAGCCTCTTTGACGACAGCTTCCTGGCGGACCTCAAGCCCTCGCAGGCACATGAGGAGGAGCCCCCGCCGCCGCCCGAGGACAGCGCTCCGGAGCCCATTCCGGACGACTTGTTCGGCGGGAAGTTCGACGCGCCCCCGCCCGCGGACGCGTACTACCGGGACGGCGCCCCCCGCCCCGCGATCGACCCGGCGACCCTCCTGGACGGGCTGAACGAGAACCAGCGCGCGGCCGTCGTGCACGCGGGCTCCCCGCTGCTCATCGTCGCGGGCGCGGGATCCGGCAAGACCCGCGTCCTGACCCACCGCATCGCGTACCTCCTCGCCGAGCGCGGCGCGCACCCCGGCCAGATCCTCGCGATCACGTTCACGAACAAGGCCGCGGGCGAGATGAAGGAGCGCGTCGAGCAGCTCGTCGGCCCGCGCGCGGGCGCGATGTGGGTGTCGACGTTCCACAGCGCGTGCGTGCGCATCCTGCGCCGCGAGTACAAGAAGCTGGGCTTCACGTCCTCGTTCTCGATCTACGACGCCGCGGACTCCAAGCGCCTGATGGCCCTGGTCTGCCGTGACCTCGACCTGGACCCGAAGAAGTTCCCGCCGAAGTCCTTCAGCGCCAAGATCTCGAACCTGAAGAACGAGCTGATCGACGAGGAGGACTTCGCCGCCCAGGCCGCCGACGGCTTCGAGAAGACCCTCGCCCAGGCGTACGCGATGTACCAGTCGCGCCTGCGCGAGGCCAACGCCCTCGACTTCGACGACCTGATCATGACGACGGTCCACCTCCTGCGCGCCTTCCCGGACGTCGCCGAGCACTACCGCCGCCGCTTCCGCCACGTGATGGTCGACGAGTACCAGGACACGAACCACGCCCAGTACGCCCTGGTGCGCGAGCTGGTCGGCCCCTCCGGAGGCGAGGGCGACGACCCGGCCGAGCTGTGCGTCGTCGGTGACGCCGACCAGTCGATCTACGCCTTCCGCGGCGCCACCATCCGCAACATCCTCCAGTTCGAGGAGGACTACACGGACGCGACCACGATCCTCCTGGAGCAGAACTACCGCTCCACCCAGACGATCCTGACCGCCGCCAACGCGGTCATCGAGCGCAACGAGAGCCGCCGCCCGAAGAACCTGTGGACGAACGCGGGCGCGGGCGCCCGCATCACCGGGTACGTCGCGGACACCGAGCACGACGAGGCGCAGTTCGTCGCCGACGAGATCGACCGCCTCACGGACGCGGGCGACGCCAAGGCCGGCGACGTGGCGATCTTCTACCGGACGAACGCGCAGTCCCGTGTCTTCGAAGAGATCTTCATCCGCGTCGGCCTGCCCTACAAGGTCGTCGGTGGCGTCCGCTTCTACGAGCGCAAGGAGGTCCGCGACGTCCTCGCCTACCTGCGGGTCCTCGCCAACCCGGAGGACGCGGTCCCGCTGCGCCGCATCCTGAACGTGCCGAAGCGGGGCATCGGCGACCGCGCCGAAGCGATGATCGACGCGCTCGCGCTGCGCGAGAAGATCTCCTTCCCGCAGGCGCTGCGCCGCGTCGACGAGGCGTACGGCATGGCGGCCCGCTCGGCGAACGCCGTGAAGCGCTTCAACACGCTCATGGAGGAGCTGCGCACGGTCGTCGAGTCGGGCGCGGGCCCGGCGGTCGTCCTGGAGGCCGTCCTCGAACGGACCGGGTACCTGGCCGAGTTGCAGTCCTCCACGGACCCGCAGGACGAGACCCGCATCGAGAACCTCCAGGAGCTCGCCGCCGTGGCCCTGGAGTTCGAGCAGGACAGCGGCGCCGCCGCGGGCGCGGACGGTGCCGCCGAAGGGACGGAGACCGCGGAGACCGTGGAGGGTGCGGAGGCCGCGGAGGGCGCCGCTGCGACCGGGTCCCTCTCCGACTTCCTGGAGCGGGTCGCCCTCGTCGCCGACTCCGACCAGATCCCCGACGAGGAAGACGACGGCTCCGGCGTCATCACGCTCATGACGCTGCACACCGCCAAGGGCCTGGAGTTCCCCGTCGTCTTCCTCACGGGCATGGAGGACGGCGTGTTCCCGCACATGCGCGCCCTCGGCCAGACCAAGGAGCTGGAGGAGGAGCGCCGCCTGGCGTACGTCGGCATCACCCGCGCGCGGGAGCGGCTGTACCTGACGCGTGCCTCCATGCGCAGCGCCTGGGGCCAGCCGTCGTACAACCCGCCCTCGCGCTTCCTGGAGGAGATCCCCGAGGTCCATGTGGACTGGAAGCGGAAGGGCTCCGTCGGCGCGCCCGCGGCGTCCGGCCCCGCCGCCGGGGTGGCGTCCTCGCTGTCGTCGTCGCGGTCCCGCGCGGGCGGCGCGCAGGGCTTCGCCACGCGCCGGGCGGGCGAGAAGCCGGTGGTCGCGCTGGCCGTCGGCGACCGGGTCACGCACGACCAGTTCGGGCTCGGCACGGTGGTCGGCGTGAAGGGCTCGGGGGCGAACGCCGAGGCGTCGGTGGACTTCGGAGAGGGCAAGCCGAAGCGGCTGCTGCTGCGGTACGCGCCGGTCGAGAAGCTGTAGGCCGTCGGGGGAAGCTGCAACTTCGGTCACGGGGGCCGGAGTTGCAGCCGCCGCGAGGCGGGGGTTACGTCGGGTTGGGCCCGCAGGCTTACGTCGGGTCGAGCCCGTGGCTGCGCAGCCACGACAGGGGGTCTATCGCCGAGCCGCCCCCGGGGCGGACCTCGAAGTGCAGATGCGGACCCGTGGAGTTGCCGGAGTTCCCGGAGTAGGCGATGGTGTCGCCCGCCTTCACGGGACCGTTCGAGATCTTGTGCGTGGAGAGGTGGCAGTACCACGTCTCCGTGCCGTCCTTGGCGGTCACGATCGCCATGTTGCCGTAGGCGCTGTTCCACTTCGTGGACACGACGCCGTCGGTCGCGGCCATCACCGGCGTGCCGTACGACACCGGGAAGTCGATCCCGGAGTGCACGGACATCCAGTTGATGCCGGCCTGGCCGTAGTAAGCGCTCAGGCCGCGCTGCGTCACCGGCACCGCGAACTTCGGACGCAGCCGCTCCTTGCGGGCCGCCTCCGCGGCCGCCTTCTTCTGCGCGGCGTCCTTCGCGGCCTTGAGGTCGATACGTTCCTGCGTACGGCTCGCGCGGTCCTTGAAGTCGCCCACGTCGGCGGAGACGTTGGCGAGCTGGGTGTCGAGCTTGTTGTTGGCCGCGGACGGCTTCACCGCCGTCGCGTCCGGGGCCGATGCCCGCGTCTCCTTGTCGTCGTCGCCTCCGCCGAGGCCGCTCACCGACGCGGCGGCCACGCCCGCGACGCCCATCACGCAGGCCGACGGCACGGCGACGGTGAGCAGCGCGGAACGCTTGGCGGGGGAGCGGCGCGAACGGCCGCGGGTGCGGGACGCCGCGGTGCGCGACGAACGGGCACGGTCCGAGCGGTCCTGCCGGTCCGCCGGGGCGTGCTCGGGGGTGTGATCCGGGTTGTCGGCGCCCGCCTCGATGCCGCCGAGCTCGTCGGCGGGGGCGTCGTCGGCCGCGAACTCGTGCGCGTCGGGGCCGCCGTGGGCCGCTGCGCCGCTGTACGTCTCCTGAGGCGTGTTGTACGCCTCGGGGGTCGCCTCGTACGGATCGTGGGCGGCGCCGGAGTTCCACGCCGTGGCGTCGTACACGCCGCTGTCGAAGACCTGCGTGGTGGCCCACTGGCCGGTCGCCGCCTCGCCCGCCTGGCTCCAGGAGGAGGCGTCCCAGACCGCCGTGCTGTCGGGGCCGGGCTGCGACGGGATGTCCGCGAGCTGCTGGTATCCGTCGGTGCCCCACAGGGCCGTGTCGTGGCTGCCCGTGTCGTACGGCGACGGGGCGGCGTACGGGTCATGGCCGAGGGTCTGCTGGGCGCCCGTCGTCGTGGCCCACTGGCCGGTGTCGTGGCCGCCCGGCATGTCGCCGAAGAGCGGGTCGGACGCGAAGCCCCCGACGGGAGCGGCGAATCCGGAGCCGGACGTGTCGAAGACACCCGTGGCGTCATAGGCGCCCGGGGCGTTGAAGCCGGTGGCCGTGAAGGTGCCGGTGGCGTAGCCGTCGTACCCGGCGTAGCCGACGTGCTGTGCGCTCTGCTGGTCGTATGACCCGTAGGGCGCGTAGTCGGCGTCGGGCGCCGAGGCCGGGGCGGGGGTCCCCGACGGGTGACGGTCGTTCACCAACTTCTCTTTCGCCTCGACAGCATGGGGGGCTGGCAGAGCAGTGCCGCGACTGTACCCGGCGGTATGCGGGCGCGACAATCTTCGGCAGGTTCCGCGCTCGCAGGAAACGGGCATTCGGCCGTCTTTCGGCGGACTGTGGGCACAGGCTTGGCCTGGCGTTCGAGGATTGTTCGAGGCAGGCGGGGGTGCGCCGGTCCGGTGGCGGGCGTTCGGGGCGCGGTCGGGCCGCCGCCGGACCGCCCGTCACACGCCCGTCGCGCGCCCTTCGCTCCTGCCCGACCTCCTCAGGCGACCGTCAGACCGTCCGACGAAGCGGCGGTGTCGACCGCGGGATCCGCGAGGTCGAGTGCCTGCCGGATCGCCGCCGCCACCGCGGGGTGCACCGGCAGGGCGAGATGACCGATCCCGGAGACGCGGACGTTCTGCGCGATCAGGTCCGGATGGTCGACGCAGGCCGTCTCGACCGGGTCCATCAGCTGGTCGAGCTCGCTCCAGAAGCTCACGAACTGCGTACGGCAGCCCGGCGCGGGCGCGCGCAGCTCCTCGACGACGTCCGAACCCGGCCGCATCTGGCGGACGATCGGGTGCGCGTCCGCCAGCGGCGCGACCCGGGTGCCCGCGTGCGGCGTACCGAGCGTGACCAGCGTGCGGACGCGCGCGTCGCCGCCGAGCCGCTGCGCGTAGTAGCGGGCGATGAGTCCGCCGAGGCTGTGGCCGACGATGTCCACACGCGCGTGCCCCGTGCGCTCGCATATCTCCTCGATGTGGCGGCCGAGGAGCTCGGCGGCGGTGCGGACGTCGCACGTCAGCGGGGAGTAATTGAGCGACTCCACGTGCTGCCTGCCGTGCTGGGCGAGATTGCGGCGGAGCAGCACGAACACGGAGCGGTTGTCGATGAATCCGTGCAGGAGCAGGACCGGGGGCTTGTCCTGCGCGGGCAGCCGCGGGGCGTCCGGCGGTGGGGGCGGTGGGATGGTCCTTCGCTCCTGGATGATGCCCGAGGGGTACAGCAGGAGGTGCCCGGCGAGGATCGCGAACTCGAGCGCGGTCGCCTTCAGGAGCGCGAGTGGCAGCCCGGCCAGTCTCGCGGGCAGCAGCGCGCTGCAGCGACGAAAGGGCTGGACTCCAGTGACCGTCATGTCGACCTCCCGGTCGGCACGCGGGCAGACACCTCTGTCCCCCGTGTGCCCCTCATGGGAAGCCGTGGACTGACGGACCACGGTGCGTCGCCCCCGTGGGCGACGCACCGCCACCACCGCGCTGTGCGGCTGACAGCACGGTGGTGCGGCGACCTCGCAGCGGCTCCCCTCGTGCGGCCCCCTCCGCGGCCCGGGTGCGGGGTGGAGATCGGCCCTGGTGCCCGGCCTGATCCGTCCCCGTGCGCCGGGTGGTACGGGAGTGGCGCGCAGCGAACGTGTCCCACCGTGTGATTTCCCCCTCCCTCTCCGCCACGAAACTGCGGGTTGCGCGATGCTGGAGATAACGTTCGTTCACCTACCCGGCCGGTGCGGCGCGGGGTATCCGTGCTGGGACAGCTGGATTTCCGTACGTGGACGTCT
This sequence comes from Streptomyces sp. NPDC059003, assembly GCF_042740445.1. NCBI lineage: Bacteria > Bacillati > Actinomycetota > Actinomycetes > Kitasatosporales > Streptomycetaceae > Streptomyces > Streptomyces sp. NPDC059003. The sequence goes on from NZ_JBHYJH010000075.1 coordinate 33,131, forward strand.
GTACATGGAGGCAGTGATGGGTGTGGGAGCCGGTCCGATCCGCGTGGTGGTCGCCAAGCCGGGGCTCGACGGTCACGATCGCGGGGCCAAGGTGATCGCCCGGGCGCTGCGCGACGCCGGCATGGAGGTCATCTACACCGGCCTGCACCAGACGCCCGAGCAGGTGGTCGACACCGCGATCCAGGAGGACGCCGACGCGATCGGCCTGTCCATCCTGTCCGGCGCGCACATGACCCTCTTCGCCCGCGTCATCGAGCTCCTCCAGGAGCGCGACGCGGCGGACATCAAGGTCTTCGGCGGCGGCATCATCCCCGAGGAGGACATCCCGCCGCTCAAGGAGAAGGGCGTGGCGGAGATCTTCACGCCGGGGGCGACGACCACGGCGATCGTGGAGTGGGTCAGGGAGAACGTGCGCCAGCCGACCGGCGCGTAGCCTCCGGGCGAATCGCGTCATCCGGTGAGCTCCTCCCGCATCGCCGCGCGCAGGCGCAGTGTCGTGACCAGGCGTTGGAACGCCTCCGCCCAGTAGCCCCCGGCTCCGGGCGACGCGTCCTCGCGCTCGTCCGGCACGGCCGTGAGGGCGTCGAGCCGGGTCGCTTCCGCCGGGTCGAGGCAGCGCTCGGCCAGGCCCATCACGCCGCTGAAGCTCCAGGGGTAACTGCCCGCGTCCCGGGCGATGTTCAGCGCGTCCACCACCGCGCGGCCCAGGTCAGGGGCCCAGGGCACCGCGCACCCGCCGAGCAGCTGGAAGGCCTCCGACAGGCCGTGCGCGTCGATGAATCCCGCGACCCACGCGGCCCGCTCGGGCGCGGGCAGGGCGGCGAGGAGCTTGGCGCGCTCCGCCAGTGACACCGCGCCCGGGCCCGCCGCGTCGGGGGCCGAGGGCGTCCCGAGGAGCGCCCTGGACCAGCCCGTGTCCCGCTGGCGCACGGCGGCCCGGCACCACGCCGCGTGCAGTTCGCCGTGCCAGTCGTCGGTCACCGGCAGTGCCACGATGTCGGCCGGGGCGCGGCCGCCGAACGCGCGCTGCCAGGTGGCCAGCGGTGCCGCTTCCACCAACTGGCCCAGCCACCAGGAGCGCTCCCCTCTTCCGGCGGGCGGCTTCGGGGTGACGCCGTCGCGCTCCATGCCCGCGTCGCACGCGTGCGGTGCCGTCACGGTGAGCGTCGGGGCGTCCGCGGCGCTGTCCAGGGACACGCAGGCGGCGGCGCGCTCCGCCATGCGTCCGGCGAGCGCCGAGTCGGGGAGGCCGGAGAGCAGTTCGGCCGCCGTGGAGCGGACGTTCCGGCTGCGGTCGCCGAGGGCCTGCTCCAGGAACGGCTCGTCGTCGGCGCTCAGGCCGGTGCGCAGCGAGTCGAGGAACATCAGCCGGTCCTCGGCGCGCTCGGTCGGCCACGTGCCGACGAGGAGGTCGCGGGCGGCGGCGGGGGCGCGGACGCGGAGGGCGGTGAGCAGGGCGACGCGCTCGGCGAACAGGCCTTCCTGCCAGCGCCGTTGGATCTCCTCCCCGTCGTGCGGGTCCGGGGCCGGGGCGCCGCCCGGTGCCGTGCGCAGGGCGAACTTCCAGTCGGGGTTGAGCGTGGCCAGCCATCGAGCGCGCGGGCCCGCGAAGGTCAGGGTCTGGGGGCGCAGGTCGGTGCGGCCCCGGGCCGCGTTCAGGAGCGCGGGCAGGAGCTCCGGTGGTGCCGCGAAGCCCCGTTCGTTGGCGAGGCCGAGCCACTGGGGCAGCAGCTCCATCAGGTCGGGGGCGGTGCCGCGGCGGCTGCCGCCGGTCGGGTGGTCGGAGAGCAGTGTCGCGAGCCTGCGCCGGGCCGCCGCCGGTACGACGGGCCGGGTGTCCTCGGGCGCGGGCTCGGGGCGCGCGGCGGCGGGAGCGGGGCGCAGGCCGGCCCGGCGCCGCACGGTCTGCACGGCGGCCGCGTCCAGGAGTGCGGTCGGGGCGTCCTTGCCGGGTGCGGAGACGGGTGGTGTGCGCCTGTCCGTGCCGAGCAGCGCCGACGTCACCAGGTCCTCCCAGGGTGTGCGGGTGAGGTCCCCGGCTGCTTGTGCGTGGGTGGTGGTGGGTGCGGTCATGTCCCCTCCTGCAACTCCTGCAACTCCTGCAACGGCGATGCGTATATGGGCTCGGGCTCCGGGGAGCGGCTCACAGCTGTACCGTCTCGGCCCTGTCGTGCGGCCAGGCCGCCAGCGGGGTGAAGCCCTGGTGGCCGCACTCGCCGAAGACGGTGAGCGGGGCGCCTCCGGACAGGGACACCAGACGCCAGAGGCCTGAGCGGGCCGCGGCGTGCGGAGCTATCGGGAGGGCCAGGTCGCCGTCCGCGTCGGCCAGTTGCCAGCCGGGACCGTCCGGCACCGGTATGACGCGGTCGAGGGTGGTCGGCCACGACTCCAGCCAGGGGTCGTCGCGCAGGGCGTCGCCGTACCGCGCCGTCGCCTCCGTCGTCGGCACGCCCGGCGGATGGCCCGTCGTGGGGCCCGGGGCGGTGAACTGCTCGCCCAGGTCCGCGCGGAGCTGCCGGGATGCCGGGTCCGTGGCGTACGGGATCAGCTCGGCGTCGAGCGCGAGGCCGACCGGCAGGGCCAGGGCGGGCGCGCGGCCCGCCGCGCCGTACGAAAGCAGCAGCGCGGTGTGCCCGGACTCCTTGCCGTGCAGCCAGATGCGGCGCGTCGTCAGCTTGCTGTCGGCCGTGTCGTACTGCGCGAGGACCTGCCAGGTGTCCCTGAGCGGGCGGCCCTCCGCCGATGTCGGCAGACCGGTGCGGGAGCGGACCGTGGCCGCGAGCGCTTCCGGCAGGTGGTCGCGGCGCAGCCAGCCCGTGCTGAGCAGGTGCAGCAGTCCGCACTCCTCAAGGAGACGGGCGGGCCAGCCGGGACCCGAGGCCGGTATCGCGCCCAACTCCCGGACCCGGGCCGCGAGTCCGGGGGCCTGGGCGTCGACCATGCGGGCCGCCGTCTCCTCCCACAGTCCGTACCCCGACTGCTCGGCCGTGGCCATGCCGCCGCGCAGCAGGTCCGCCAGGCGCCGCTCCAGCTCCGTCGCGCCCGCCGTGACGCGCTCGGCCCTGCGCTCCGCCCGCTTGCGGGCCGCGTCGGGATCAGCGGACTTCTGCGGCGCGGCGGCCGAACTCCGCTTCGTCTCCGCTCTCTTGCGGCGCCCGGACAGCCACTCCAGCGCCCAGTCCGGCGGCTGCTCCGCGTCCGTCACGGCCGATTCCCCGCCCGCGCCCGCCTCGTCGCCCGCCCAGAGCAGCAGCAGGCCGAGCGCGTGCTTGCACGGGAACTTGCGGCTGGGGCAACTGCACTTGTACGCCGGCCCCGCCACGTCTGCCACGTCGATCACCGTCTGATACGGCTTGCTGCCGCTGCCCTTGCACAGCCCCCACACCGCCCCCTCGCCCGAACTTCCCGCCTGCGTCCACGGCCCGGCCACGCCGAGCCTGCTTCCCGCCTTGCGTGACGATGCGTCAGGTGCCAGTGCAAGCACCTGGTCCGCCGTCCAGCGCGCCCCCTGCTGAGTCATGTCGTCGAAGGTAGGTCCCGCCACTGACAATCGACCTCGGGCCCGGCGTTCGCGCAGGTCAGAGGCGTTCCGAGGGCGATTGTCAGTGGCGTGGTGCACCGTGGAAACACATCGCGGCCGAGCCGTCGGCGAGGGCCGCGTCGTCGCTGCAGCATGCGCTGGCGCCGGTCGCTTCCGCATGCCCGAGCTGGAGGGGGACCACCATGACTGTTTCCGTGACGCAGACCGCGGACGGCACTGCTGACAGTCCGTCAGGGATCGAGGCGGAGGACGCCGCACAGGCCCTGCGGCCGCACGCCGAGGACGCCTTCGCCGCCGAACTCGCCGCGCTCGCCGCGCAGGACGACCGGGCACGGCCCGAGCGCTGGCTGCTCTCGCCGTGGGCCGTGGCGACGTATCTGCTGGGCGGCACGCTGCCGGACGGCACGGTGATCACGCCGAAGTACGTGGGCCCGCGCCGCATCGTCGAGGTCGCCGTCACGACGCTCGCCACCGACCGCGCCCTGCTCCTGCTCGGCGTGCCGGGCACCGCGAAGACCTGGGTCTCCGAGCACCTCGCGGCGGCCGTCAGCGGCGACTCGACGCTGCTCGTGCAGGGCACGGCGGGCACACCAGAGGAAGCCATCCGGTACGGCTGGAACTACGCGCAGTTGCTCGCCCACGGCCCCAGCCGCGACGCGCTGGTCCCGAGCCCCGTCATGCGGGCCATGTCCGAGGGCATGACGGCCCGCGTCGAGGAGCTCACGCGCATCCCGGCGGACGTGCAGGACACGCTGATCACGATCCTGTCGGAGAAGACCCTGCCCATACCGGAGCTGGGCCAGGAGGTGCAGGCCGTCCGCGGGTTCAACCTGATCGCCACGGCCAACGACCGCGACCGCGGGGTCAACGACCTCTCCAGCGCCCTGCGCCGCCGCTTCAACACCGTGGTGCTCCCGCTGCCGGAGAGTGCCGACGCCGAGGTCGACATCGTCTCGCGCCGCGTCGACCAGATCGGCCGCTCCCTCGACCTGCCGGCCGCGCCCGACGGCATCGACGAGATCCGCCGCGTCGTCACGGTCTTCCGCGAGCTGCGCGACGGCGTCACGACGGACGGCCGTACGAAGGTGAAGTCGCCGAGCGGAACGCTCTCGACGGCCGAGGCGATCTCCGTGGTCACAGGCGGTCTGGCCCTCGCGGCGCACTTCGGGGACGGTGTGCTGCGGCCCGGCGACGTCGCCGCGGGCATCCTCGGCGCGGTGGTGCGGGACCCGGCGTCGGACCGCGTCGTCTGGCAGGAGTACCTGGAAGCGGTCGTGCGCGAGCGCGACGGGTGGAAGGACTTCTACCGCGCCTGCCGCGAGGTGAGCGCATGACGACGGCCAGGGAGGGGGCGGCGGCCGCGGCGGGCGGGCCGGCGACGGGGCCGGTGCTCCTTGGCGTACGGCATCACGGGCCGGGCTCCGCGCGCGCCGTGCGGGCCGCGCTGGACGCGACGGAGCCCCGCGTGGTCCTGATCGAGGGGCCGCCGGAGGCCGACGGGCTCGTACGGCTCGCCGCCGACGAGGGCATGCGGCCACCGGTCGCGCTGCTCGCGCACGTGGTGGACGAGCCGGGCCGGTCGGCGTTCTGGCCGCTCGCCGCGTTCTCCCCGGAGTGGGTGGCGATCCAGTGGGCGCTGCGGCGGGGCGTGCCGGTGCGGTTCATGGACCTCCCGGCGGCACACGCGCTCGCGCACCGGGACGAGGAGCACCAGGAGGACCACGAGGACGAGCACGAGGACGAGGAAGGGCGCGGAGAGCGGGGCGACCCCATTGCCGCGCTCGCCGAAGCCGCCGGGTACGACGATCCGGAGCGCTGGTGGGAGGACGTCGTGGAGCTCCGCGGGGCGGGCGGTGACGCGCTCGCGCCGTTCGAGGCGCTCGGGGACGCCATGGCGGTGCTGCGCGAGGCGCCCGGCAGCGAGCGCGACCGGGATCTGCTGCGCGAGGCGTACATGCGGCTCCAAGTGCGGGCGGCGCAGCGGGATGTCGGGGACGGGGGCGTGGCCGTCGTCTGCGGGGCCTGGCACGTGCCCGCACTGCGGCGGAAGGTCACCCTGACCGCCGACCGGGCGCTGCTCAAGGGGCTGCCGAAGGTCAAGGTCGACATGACCTGGGTGCCCTGGACGCACCGCCGCCTGGCCCGCGCCAGCGGGTACGGGGCGGGCATCGACTCGCCCGGCTGGTACGGCCACCTGTTCGGCGCGCCCGACCGGCCCGTCGTGCGCTGGCTGACCAAGGTCGCGGGGCTGCTCAGGGACGAGGACCGGATCGTGTCGTCCGCGCACGTCATCGAGGCCGTGCGGCTCGCCGACACGCTCGCCGCGATGCGGGGGCGGCCGCTGCCGGGGCTCACCGAGACGATGGACGCGGTACGGGCCGTGATGTGCGAAGGCTCCGACGTGCCGCTCGCGCTGGTGCACGACAAGCTCGTCGTCGGCGACGTGCTCGGCGAGGTGCCGGAGTCCGCCCCGGCCGTGCCGTTGCAGCGGGACCTCACCAGGGCCCAGCGCAGGCTGCGGCTCAAGCCGGAGGCGTTGGAGCGGCAGCTGGAGCTCGACCTGCGCAAGGACACCGACGCGGAGCGCAGCAGGCTCCTGCACCGGCTGCGGCTCCTCGGCATCGACTGGGGCGAGCCGACGGAGTCGCGAGGGAGCACCGGCACGTTCCGGGAGACCTGGCGGCTGCGGTGGGAGCCGGAGCTGTCCGTACGGGTCGCCGAGGCCGGGGTGTGGGGCACGACGGTGGCGGGCGCGGCCACCGCCAAGGCGGCGGCGGACGCGGTGGGCGCGGGGGCCCTCGCCGACGTCACGGCGCTGGCCGAGCGGTGTCTGCTCGCCGACCTGCCGGACGCGTTGCCGGTGGTCATGCGGGTCCTCGCCGACCGGGCGGCGCTCGACGCGGATGTCGGTCACCTGGCGCAGGCGCTGCCCGCGCTGGTGCGGTCGCTGCGGTACGGGGACGTGCGGGGGACTGGCACGGGGGCCCTGGGCGAGGTGGCGCTCGGGCTTGCTGAGCGGGTGTTCGTGGGGTTGCCGCCGGCGTGTGTGGGGCTCGACGCGGATGCGGGTGGGGTGATGCGGGGGCATGTCGACGCGGTGCACGTGGCCGTGGGCCTGTTGGGGGAGTTGTCGCCGTCGCCCTCGCCCTCGCCCTCGCCCTCGCCCTCGCCGTCCTCGCCCTCGCCGTCCTCGCCCTTGCCCTCGTCGGAGGGGGAGCCGTCTGACGAGAGGGCGCCCGGCGCGTGGGGCTGTGCCCACCCGTCCCGCCCTGCGGGACGATTGCCCACAGCCGGGTCCGGCGGCCTTGTTTCCACACTGCGTAGGCGTTGGCAAGGTGTGCTTCGGGGGCTTGTTCGGGGGGAGCGGGTCGTCGGGGTGGTTCGGGGGCGGTGTGCGCGGCTGCTGTTGGACGACGGGGTGTTGGACGAGGGGGAGGCGGCTCGGTTCATGGGGCTTGCCCTGTCCGTGGGGACCGAGCCCGGTGAGGCGGCCGCGTGGATCGAGGGGTTCGTCGGCGGCGGGGCCGGGGGCGGGATGCTGCTCGTGCACGACGAACGGCTGCTCGGGCTCGTCGACCGGTGGCTGGCCGGGGTGTCGGACGACGCCTTCACCGACGTACTGCCGCTGCTGCGCCGCACGTTCTCCGTGTACGAGCCGGGCGTGCGCCGGACCCTCGGCGAGCTGGTGCGCCGTGGACCGGGGCAGGCGGGTGCGGCGCCGGTGACGCAGGGGGTGCGCGGTTTCGCGGGGGAGTTGGACGCGGAGCGGGCGGATGCGGTGCTGCCGGTGGTGGGCCTGCTCCTGGGGCTCGGAAGCGACACGGATACAAGCGGGCCGAGCGGGCCGAGTGGGTCGAACGGGCCGAGTGGGTCGATGGGGAACAGTCTTGTGGGGGTGGCCTGATGGTGGAGGTCGGCGGGTCGGTGGATGAGCGGCTGCGGCGGTGGCGGCTCGTCCTCGGAGGAGACGCGGCGGACGGGACCGGGTGCGCCCTCGCCGGGCGGGACGCGGCGATGGACGGGGCGCTGGCCGCGCTGTACGGGGGCGGCGGCGAGGGCAGGCGGGAGCGCGGCCGTGAGCGCTCGGCGGGGCTCGGGGCGTCGGCACCGTCGGTCGCGCGGTGGCTCGGGGACATCCGGACGTACTTCCCGTCGTCCGTCGTCCAGGTCATGCAGCGTGACGCGATCGACCGGCTCGGGCTCTCCGCGCTGCTCCTGGAGCCCGAGATGCTGGCGGCCGTCGAGGCGGACGTACACCTGGTCGGCACGCTCCTGTCGCTCAACAAGGCGATGCCGGAGACGACGAAGGAGACGGCGCGGGCCGTGGTCCGCAAGGTGGTCGAGGACCTGGAGAAGCGGCTCGCCACGCGCACCCGGGCCACGCTCACCGGCGCGCTCGACCGCAGCGCCCGCGTGACCAGGCCGCGCCACCACGACATCGACTGGAACCGCACGATCGCGGCCAACCTCAAGCACTACCTGCCGGAGTACCGGACGATCGTCCCCGAGCGCCTGATCGGGTACGGAGGGGCCTCGCAGTCCGTGAAGAAGGAGGTCGTCCTCTGCATCGACCAGTCGGGCTCGATGGCGGCGTCCGTCGTCTACGCGTCGGTCTTCGGCGCCGTGCTCGCGTCCATGCGGTCCATCAGCACGCGGCTCGTCGTCTTCGACACGAACGTCGTGGATCTGACGGACCAGATCGACGACCCGGTGGAGGTCCTTTTCGGTACGCAGCTCGGCGGCGGCACCGACATCAACAGAGCCCTCGCGTACTGCCAGTCGAAGATATCCAGGCCCGCGGACACGGTCGTGGTGCTGATATCCGACCTGTACGAGGGCGGCATCCGGGACGAGATGCTGAAGCGGGTCGCGGCGATGAAGGCGTCGGGCGTGCAGTTCGTGACGCTGCTCGCGCTGTCCGACGAAGGGGCGCCCGCGTACGACCACGACCACGCGGCGGCGCTCGCCGCCCTCGACGCGCCGGCCTTCGCCTGCACGCCCGACCTCTTCCCCGAGGTGATGGCGGCGGCCATCGAGCGGCGGCCCCTGCCGGTGCCGGACGTGGCCACGCGCCGGTAGCAGATGCGGCTACGCGCCAGTAACAAGGGGCCGGCGCGCAGGGCGGCCGAGGGCGTGCGGCCATTCGTGGGCGGTGCCGTCGCCGACGTGCAGCCGTCCGCGGACCGCCTCCCGGCTGCTGATCGCGTGCGCAAACGCCGGAACCCGGTGCCCGCCCCCGCGGCGGGGCCCGGACCCGCCCGCGTACGGGCCCGAGGCAGGGCCGTACCCCCTCCCCGGGAGCGGTCCGGGACCAGGTCGACCGCGATCTGTGACCGTCATCACCGCGCAAATGTGATCTGCGATTTAGGGACGCAGGTCCCACGGCGATAACCTGCGAGACGGACATGCCGCGTACCGGACTCTTCGGCTACGCCTCCCTTGTGACAGCGCAGTCACGTTGCCCTTCGCGGCACGCCCACGCAGAGCACGCAGAGACTGAAGCCGCTGCACTAGCGACAGCGGCGCGAGATCACTGAAAAGGGACGGACGCGCGTGGACCTGTTCGAGTACCAGGCGAGGGACCTCTTCGCCAAGCACGGTGTACCGGTGCTGGCCGGTGAAGTCATCGACACGCCTGAGGCGGCCCGCGCGGCGACCGAGCGCCTTGGCGGCAAGTCGGTCGTCAAGGCGCAGGTGAAGGTCGGCGGCCGCGGCAAGGCCGGTGGCGTCAAGCTGGCCGCGACCCCGGACGAGGCCGTCGCCCGCGCGACGGACATCCTCGGCATGGACATCAAGGGCCACACGGTCCACAAGGTGATGATCGCCGAGACGGCCCCGGAGATCGTGGAGGAGTACTACGTCTCCTTCCTCCTGGACCGCACCAACCGCACCTTCCTCTCCATCGCCTCCGTCGAGGGCGGCGTGGAGATCGAGCAGGTGGCGGAAGAGCGCCCCGAGGCCGTCGCCAAGACCCCGATCGACGCCAACGAGGGTGTGACCAAGGAGAAGGCCCAGGAGATCGCCAAGGCGGCGAAGTTCCCGGCCGAGGTCGCCGACCAGGTCGCCGACATCCTCGTGACCCTGTGGGAGACCTTCGTCAAGGAGGACGCCCTCCTGGTCGAGGTCAACCCGCTGGCCAAGGTCGCCTCCGGCAAGGTCATCGCCCTCGACGGCAAGGTCTCGCTCGACGAGAACGCCGAGTTCCGCCAGCCCGAGCACGAGGCGCTCGAGGACAAGGCCGCAGCCAACCCGCTCGAGGCTGCTGCCAAGGCCAAGAACCTCAACTACGTGAAGCTCGACGGCGAGGTCGGCATCATCGGCAACGGCGCCGGCCTGGTCATGTCGACCCTGGACGTCGTCGCGTACGCCGGTGAGAACCACGGCGGCGTGAAGCCCGCCAACTTCCTCGACATCGGTGGCGGCGCCTCCGCCGAGGTCATGGCGAACGGCCTGGAGATCATCCTGGGCGACCCGGACGTCAAGTCCGTCTTCGTCAACGTCTTCGGTGGCATCACCGCCTGCGACGAGGTCGCCAACGGCATCGTCCAGGCCCTGGAGCTCCTCAAGTCCAAGGGCGAGGAAGTCACCAAGCCGCTGGTCGTCCGCCTGGACGGCAACAACGCCGAGCTGGGTCGCAAGATCCTCTCCGACGCCAACCACCCGCTGGTGCAGCGCGTGGACACCATGGACGGCGCGGCCGACAAGGCCGCCGAGCTCGCGGCTGCGAAGTAAGGGACGAGGGACAGAACAGCCATGGCTATCTTCCTCAACAAGGACTCCAAGGTCATCGTCCAGGGCATGACCGGTGCCACGGGCATGAAGCACACCAAGCTCATGCTGGGTGACGGCACGAACATCGTCGGCGGCGTGAACCCGCGCAAGGCGGGCACCAGCGTCGACATCGACGGCACCGAGATCCCGGTCTTCGGCACCGTCGCCGAGGCCATGGAGAAGACGGGCGCCAACGTCTCCGTCCTCTTCGTGCCGCCGGCCTTCGCCAAGGCCGCCGTCGTCGAGGCCATCGACGCCGAGATCCCGCTCGCGGTCGTCATCACCGAGGGCATCGCCGTCCACGACTCCGCCGCGTTCTACGCGTACGCGAAGTCGCAGGGCGACAAGACCCGCATCATCGGCCCGAACTGCCCCGGCCTGATCACGCCGGGCCAGTCGAACGCCGGCATCATCCCGGGCGACATCACGAAGCCGGGCCGCATCGGCCTGGTCTCGAAGTCCGGCACGCTGACGTACCAGATGATGTACGAGCTGCGTGACATCGGCTTCTCGTCGGCCGTCGGCATCGGTGGCGACCCCGTCATCGGCACGACGCACATCGACGCCCTGGCCGCCTTCGAGGCCGACCCCGACACCGACCTGATCGTGATGATCGGTGAGATCGGCGGCGACGCGGAGGAGCGCGCGGCGGACTTCATCAAGGCCAACGTGACGAAGCCGGTCGTCGGCTACGTCGCGGGCTTCACCGCGCCCGAGGGCAAGACGATGGGCCACGCCGGTGCCATCGTCTCCGGCTCCTCCGGCACGGCTGCCGCGAAGAAGGAGGCCCTGGAGGCCGCCGGTGTGAAGGTCGGCAAGACGCCGACCGAGACCGCGAAGCTGGCGCGGGCCATTCTGGCTGGCTGACGCTTCTGGCCTCTGGCCTTACGCAGATGGGCCGCACCCCAGAAGTGGGGTGCGGCACAACTTCGGTTCCCGAGCAGCTGGCTCGTATACACAACTCCGAGCCCACG
>NZ_JBHYJH010000076.1:0-44283 GCF_042740445.1 Streptomyces sp. NPDC059003
CCCCGGCGGGGCTTCACCGCCTGTGGGGCGCCCGCGGCCGCCGCGCGGCGCGCGTCGGCCGCCGACCGCGCCGTACCCGCGCCGCGCCCCGCGTCCGCGCCGAGCTCGGCGCGCGCCCTGCGGAGCACCGCGAGCGCGTCGGTGCCGCTCAGCGACACCTCGACCAGCGGCACCCCGGACTCGACGAGCGCCATGACCGTACGGAACGACGCCTCCGCGTCGGTGCCGCGCACGATGGCGACGAGCCGCCCGGCGCGCAGAGCTGTCAGAAAGTCGACCATCGCCCCAGGCTCGCACAGGGGTTGATCAGCTCCGCGACCGGTCCAGCCGATCGTTCTGCCGCCGCCGCTCCCTCCGTTCGATCCGGTCCGCCTGCTCCGGGTGACGGGCCTTCCAGTACGGGTTGTCGTGCGGCAGCGTCGCGCTGACCCGCCCGTACATCCCGAAGAACATCAGGAGCACGCCGACCACGAAGCTGAACAGCACGTTCTGGATGCGGAACGCGAGGAAGTTGAAGCTGCTGTCGAGCAGGGCGAGGTTGACGAAGCCGCTGAGGATGAACGCGATGCCGAGCACCATGTTGAGCGTCGACGCGAAGTTGCCGCCGATCACCATGCCGGCGAACAGCAGCAGGCCGACGCAGATCGACAGGACGCTCAGCGCCCCGTTGGTGTTCAGGCCCGCGACGGTGTCGCCCCGGGTGTCGAAGAAGCCGATCTTGTCGATCAGGCCGAGGATGCCGAACGCCAGCAGGACGAGACCCATCAGACCCGCGCCGAAGCGGTAGACCAGGCTGAGCCGGTGGTCGACGGGCAGGTGCTCGTCCAGCGTGACGTGCCGCCTGTGGCCCCGGGACTTGGGGCTCGGATGAAGTACATGCGTGGCCATGTCCGCCTCCTTCGAGCGCGCGGAGGCCGCTGCCTTCTTGCGTACGCCGTGTCTGCGTACGTCCTTCTACGCCGTGTACGCCACGTACGTAACTCCAGGATCCGCCCGCGGCGGTCCCACCGCCAACAAGAGTGCGCGGTGTCCGGCCCGCCTAGGCCCCCTGGCCCCGCTCCTCGCGGATCTGCGCGACCACGCGCGAGGCGGTCGCGCGCACCGCTTCGGTCTCCGTGAGGAAGTGCCAGTAGTCCGGGTGGCGGCCCTCCAGGGCCGCGACCGCGCGGTCCAGGCGGGCCACCGCGTCGTCCAGGGGCCGGGCGTGGCGCGGGTCGGGCCGCTGGCGGCCCGCCATGGCCAGGCGCTGGGCGTCGCGGACCGCGAAGCGGGTGCGCTCGATCTCCGCCTGCGGGTCCTTGGCGACGGCGTTCAGGCGCTGCAGCCGGTCACCGGCCGCCGACACCGCCTCGTCCGTGGAGTTCAGGAGCGCCCGCACGGTGGACAGGAGCGCGGTGGCGTCCGGCCAGCGCTGCTCCTCACGGGCCCGCTGGGCCTCCTTGAGCTTGGTCTCGGCCTGCCGCACGTTCTCGTCGGCCTGCTCCGGCACGCGCTGGAGGTCCTGCCAGCAGGCCGCGGCGAACCGGCGCCGCAGCTCGCTGAGGACGGGCTGCACCTGCTCGCTGCGCGTGGTCAGCGCCTGCGCGCGGGTGCGCAGCGAGACCAGGCGCCGGTCGATCTCGCGGGCCCGCTCCGGCAGCCGCTCGGCCTCGGCCCTGACGGCCTCGGCGTCGCGTACGACCCGGTCGGCGCGCTGCAGCGTGTCGGGGACGCCGTGCTGCCCCGCGCCCTGGTTGAGCTTGGTCAGCTCGGGCGCGAGCGCGGCGAGGCGCCCCGCGAGGTCGTCCGCCTTGAGGCCCGACGCCCGCACCGCGTCCAGGGCGTTGCTGGCCGCGAGCAGCGTCTGGCGGGCGCGCTCCACGGCCGGGGCCAGGCGCGCCAGCTGCGTCTCCGCCTTGTCGAGCAGCGGCGCGAGCCCCTGCGTGAACCTGTCCAGGTCCTGCTTCGCCCGGCCGAGCGCGTCCTTGGCCTGCGTCAGCTCCGTGCGGGCGCGGGCGGCGGCGGACGCCTCCAGGTCGTCGCGGTCCAGGTCGTGGGCGTCGACCGCGGTGATGTACTGATGGCTGACCTCGTCGATGCGCCGCCCGAACGCCTCGAAGTCCGACGCGGCCTTGCGCGCGGCGGGCGAGGAGTCGACCGCCGCGATCGTCTCCATGGAGATCCGCAGGTCGCGCTGCGCGGTGTCCAGGTCGTAGAACGCCGCCGCCGCGGCGTCCTTCGCGGCCTGCGCCTCGGCCCGCACGCTCTCGCCGCGCCCGCCGAACCACCGCCGCGTACCGCCCCCGGCGAAGGAGGCGGGGAGCACGGCGGCGAGCAGCGGAAGGGGCAGGACGACGAGGGTGAGCGCGTCCCGCAGGGGACGTGGCCGACGCTGCCGCACGGGCGCGTCCCCAAGGGGCGCGGGGCGGCGCCGGCGCGCGGCTCCGCCGCGGGACGCGACCAGCCGCGAACGACCCGCAGATTTCGTCGCCGTCACTTGTCCCACTCCCGTGCTGTCATCCGCCCTGCCCGGCCGGTGTCACATTCTCCCACCGGTGGAGGACGAACACACGGGCCGGTCAGTTCGCGCCGCGCACCGTGATGTTGCCGTCGACGCTGTGCGCGAACACCCGGTGCGGGCTGCGGTCGTCGCGCGGCACGGACACGTCGGCGCCGCCGTCCACGCTCTCGGTCTCCACGCGGTACGCGACGGCGCCGCCTCCGTCGCCCTTCTTCACCGGCAGGCCGACGGTCACCGAGCCGTCCTTGCTGCGGACCTGGACGCGGTCCGGCACGGCGTCCAGGTCGAGCCGGACCGAGCCGTCGCTGGAGTCGACGGCGACCCGCTTCGACGTGACGCCGACGGTCTTCACCGACCCGTCGCTGCTGTGCACGTCGAGCGGCCCGCTGGAGTCCTTGACGGTGACGGACCCGTCGTTGCTGCGCACCTTCAGGGCGGTGTCGAAGCCGCTCGCGGTCACGCTGCCGTCGGCGTTGAGCACGGTCACGGCGGTGCCGCGCGGCACGACCACGCGGTGCTTGGCCGAGCAGTTGGTGATCACGCCGCTGCACTTCACGCGGAACGTGAGCCGGTCGCCCGTCATCTTCCACGTGACCTTCGGCTCGCCGCCGAGCACGGTCCGCCCGTCGAACCACCGTGTCACGCGCACGTCCTCGGCGTCGTCGTCCGCCACCTCGACGTCGAGCGCCGAGTCGTCGGAGTCCACGGTGAGCGTCCGCCCCGGCAGCGCGAACGACCGGTGCTCCGGGTCCGAGTCGTCCTCGGCGTTCGCCCCGCACGCGGCGACGAGCCCGAACACGGCCGCCGTCGCGCCGACACCGACAAGGACCCGGGCCCCGCGCGGACGCGGACGACGGCTGTGGACGGTGCTCATGACGCTCTCCTCTTGGAACCCCCGCCGCTCGTGCCGCGGGCACGCCTCACGCTAGGGGCCGGGACGCCGCGAGAGGATCCGGGCCCCTACCGGATACGGGGTGGGGATATCCCCCCGCTCGTCCGGGGGTCCGCGGCCCGGGCAGGGGTTTGCGATCCACCGCCACCGGCAAGGTAGGCTGTCGATTCGTCCCGGGCGCGTAGCTCAGGGGTAGAGCGCCGCCCTTACAAGGCGGATGTCGGCGGTTCGAAACCGTCCGCGCCCACCCAGGTCAGAGGCCCCTTACCGATCACGGTAAGGGGCCTCTGGTGATCGTTTGGGAGATATTTAGGAGATCAACTCCTAGGACGGTCGCTTCCGGGCCCGCTTGGCCACCAGCCGCCCGCGCTTCCACCGCGCCTCAAGGCAGTCCAGCCGATGCCTGCGCATCTCGGGCGTCACGTGCTCGTAAGTCCCCTCAATGTCCTTCGGGACCCACCCCATCGTCAAGAACCGCAGGGCCCGATCCACGCCGTCCTCCTTCATCCACGTGTCCGCCGTGTGGCGGGCCCCGCGCATCGTGAAGTCCTGCAGAATCGGCTTCCACTCCTCGCGCCCTTTGAAGCCACGCTTCCGCTCGATCGCGTCCCGGCCGTCGGCCGCCGGCCGCAGCACCCGCCCGAAGTTCCCGCGGCGCCAGAACTGCCCGCCCGGCGTCGAGAACGGGTACTCGAACGGCCACGACTCGATGTGATCCGCGATCTTGCGAACCAGGAACGGCGGCACGTCGACCTCACGCGCCGAGTACTTGTTCTTGGGCGGCCCCAAGTACGTCTTGACGACTGCTTTCGGCTCCTTGCGGCGGTTGGCCTTCCAGCCCTTTTCCAGACATGCCGCCAACCGCGCGTCTTCCGCGGCATGCCACGCGACCCGCGTGTCCGCGTCGAGCTCGAACTCATCCTCGTGCAGAGACCCCACTTTCGAGTCGATCCGCAGCACGTGCCGGACGAACAGCTTGCCGTCGATCTTGTCCACGCGCTTCAGCAAGCAGTTGTCCCGGTGAAGTCCCGTCAGCTCGCCCCACCGTGGGCCGAGGTAGCAGTCAGTAATGACCATGAGCCCGTGGACCCCGCCGAGCCGCTCGTACAGCTGGTACGCCTCGTGGGGCTGCGCCCACACCTCTTCCTCGTCGTCGTGGTGGTCGGCACCGACGATGATGCGGCGCCCGTAGAGCTTGTTGGCCGCGATGTATGCAGCGTCCTCCGCGCCACTGAGGATCGTGCTGAGCAGGCTCCGGGCTTGGCTGATCGTGCTCGGATCATGCCGCCCCTCCGGCTTCGCCGCCCGCGCGGCCCACTCCTTGACCGTGAACACGTTGTTCACCTCGACGAGCGGCGAGTACTCGAACTCAGGCAGCAAAATATGATCAAGCAGGTACCGCCGACGCCTCACCGTTCCCGGCCGCGGCTGGTTCGCCTGCTTCCAGATGTCCACCCACTCGCCGAACTTCGTCAGCGCCTTCGCCGGATCGATCCACGCCCCCGCCCGGATCGCCGCCTCCTGCTGATTGCCCCAGTCCTCCGCGAGCTTCTTCGTCGGGAAACCCGGCTGGGTGCCCTTGCTGCCGTCGGGCTTCTTGTAGCAGGCACGCCACGTGAACTGCTTCGTTTTCCGCCCGTTGCGGACCTTGTAGACCTTCTCCGCGTACGCCATGTGAGACCCCCTCCGCCCGTGCAGCTGTCAGCTGGCCATGAGGTGCACGACGTAGCGCGCCGGGGTCCGCATCCAGTCCGGCGACCGCTCGGACTGCGAACCCGTAATGACCTCGCCCGCGTGCCGCTTGATCAGATCCGCGCGCACCACGTAGTGGATGCCGTCCGCGCGATCGTTCACGACGATCGCCTCGGCCTCGTCTTCCATACGCTCGCGCAGTTCCATGGTGATCGGGATGCGCGGGCCGCGCGCCATGTCCGGCGGTCTCGGCCGCCACCGGCGGGCCTGCTGGGTGAGCGCGTTTGCGAAGTAGGCGGCGCCCTGTTCAGTGATGTCGCTGTGGTGCATGTGGAAGATGCACCCCGCCTCATGATCGTTGGCGAAGTCCTCTATCCACGGCTCGAAGTAGGCGCCCTCGTGGCGCACGACCTTGATGGTGAGTTCCATGCGCGGTTCCCCGATCCGCCGTGCGGTGCCCCCCTCACGGTGACGGTCTGTGCATGCTGGCACACGGTCAGGCGTCACGCTAGTGGCCTGCCGAAACTCTTCTAACCGTCGACCCCGCCATCGGCTTCTGCCGCGATGCTCTGCAGGTGCCGACGCGCTTTCCGGTAACGCTCCGCAACCTTCGCGACCTCCTCGGGCGTCGCGTCCTTCTTCCCCTGCAGCACGACGATGATGTGGCCGTCATCCTCGTCCGGGCCCAAGTTGATCACGGTGGATTCGAGCGTCTTGCCTGACCGCAGCTCGTACTCGACGGTGGGTGACAGGCCAAGTCCGTCAGGAGCGCTCGGGGCGGGGGCTGGCTCGGGCTCGTCGGCCACATAGTCCGCCAGAGTGCCGCCCTCCCAGACGTGATCCACTGCCCCCCCGGGCCACCCGAGCAGCGCCGCGTACGCGCGGACGGTGGGCGTCACCCGCGTGATCTTTCCGTGCTCGATGTTCTGGATCGCGTTGCGGCTCACCTTGAGCTTCTCGGCGGCACCAGGCTGCGTGAGCTTGGGGCGCCGCTGCTCGCGTGACGCCTGCAGCTCGCTGCCTAGCCGCTTCGAGTCGTGGTCCATGGATCCCCATGATGCCTCATGGTGTTGCATGCCCACAGCCCAGAATCCGGGCATTGACCTGGGTGTTACTAGGCGTCCCACAGTGCAGGTGTTGCATCGCCTGTCCCGTACGTACCTTTTCGGATCCCGTGAGACCCAGTTACTGGGTGTTCTCTGGGTCAAGGTGCTTGCCAGGGTAGTCAGGCTGTGCCCTAATACTGGGTGTGAAGCCCACTGGGAGCGTGATCCGGGCCCTTCGTGAGGCCAAGTCGCTTGGCCTTCGCGAGCTCGCTCGGCGCGCAGATCTGAACCCCGGCTACCTCTCCCGCCTTGAACGCGGGCTCATCCGGGAGGCCGGAGACCGGCAGGTCCAGCGGGTTGCCACAGCACTACGCGTTCCAGTCGACGTCATCACTGAGGAGACGCCGTGACCGCCAAGGCCACGAAGAAGCCGTCCACCCGTACCCGCCGACCGCGCGTCGAGGACGAGGCCGAATTCCGACGGTGGACCCCGGAGGAGGTCATCAAGCTCCGGCTCCTGCCGTACCGCAGCGCGCGCGTGCTCAAAGAGAAGTGCTACCGGCGCCAGGTCTGGCACCACCTCGACGGCGGCCGCATCACGTTCACCGCCGACGACCTGCGCAAGGAGAACGAGCGCAACGCTGTCGCGCCCATCGCCGCCTGACACACATCGGGGCCGCCCGGACGGCCATCCGGAACGACCCCTCGGCACCTCAACCACACGAAATCGAGGTCACCGTGAACGAACACACTACCTACAGCGCCCGCCGCAACCCCCCGCTGAGCGAGCAGAGCCCGGCCATCGAGGCCCTGGTCACGCTCGTTGAGATGTTCGGGTCGCTGCCGGGCGGCTACATCATGATCCACTCCCAGCGGTACGGCGGGCCTGTCAAGCTCGACTTGCAGCTTGACGCCTCGCAGGACTTCGAGCAGTGGCGCACCTGCCTGCGCATCGCCCCCGCCGACGTGGTCCTCGAAGCGTCCCCCGGATACACGTGGTTGTCGGCCACCGGCCGGTGCCGTGGCGTCGACGTCGAGATCACCGGCTTCGGTGTGCCGCTGACGTACGAGCACGCCACCACCCCGCAGCAGGCTGACGAGGTGTCGGCATGAGGACCCGCCTCGTGAACACCGCCGCCGACGTGATCCACCGCGCGCAGGCCAACGGACACGTCACCGCGGCCGGGATCGCCGTCGCGCTGGAATCCGCGCAGCTCCTTCAGCCCCCGCAGCGCGCCGCCGAACTGGCCGACCTCCAGGCCCGCCGCGACGTCCTGCTCGCGATGCTGCCCACCGAGCCGTGCACCGAGCGCGGCCTGCCCAACGACCTCGACGCGGCCCGCGCCGCGTACGGCGTGTGGGAGCAGGTCGCTGGAGTCCTCGGCGTCACTCTCCCGCACAGCCCGGCCGCCACGCTGCTCATCGAGCACGCCCGCCCCACCGCCGGTCCCCTCGGCTTCACGGTGACCGAGCGAGGTGAGCACCCGTGACCGGGCCCGAGCACTACCGCGAGGCCGAACGCCTCCTCGCCGCTGCCATCGAGGACAGCCACACCACCTTCGAGGGCCGCGACCCCAAGGCAGACCGCGCCATCGCCGAGGCGCAGGTGCACGCGACGCTCGCTCTCGCCGCCGCGACCGCCCTCGTCACACCGTCGCAGCGTGCCGCCGTCCGCACGATCAGAGCCTGGCACGACATCGCCGGGATCAAGCCGAGCGGTGGTGATGCGGGATGACGACCACCGCGCGCGCCGGGGCCACCACGGCCCCGGCCGCCGGCCCCCGCGACTGGGAAGCCGACGCCCTGTGCGCCCAGGTCGACCCCGACCTCTGGCACCCGGCCGTCGGTGCGCCCGTTCGCGCAGCCAAACGCATCTGCGCCGCCTGCCCCGCCCTCGCCGACTGCCGCGCCTACGCCCTCGCGCGGCCCGGCCTCACCGGCATCTGGGGCGGCCTCACCACCCGCGAGCGCGGCCGACTCCGTGAGCAGGGGGCGGTATGAGCGCTACCGGCAGCGACGACACCGGCCGCGCGCTCGCCGCGCGCATCGCCGACCTCATCACCCACACCGCGCGCAACTCGCCCCGCTCCCTCCAGAAGCGGCTCGGCCCGTCCGACGTCGGCGAGCCCTGCGAGCGAGCCCTGTCGTACCAGCTCCTCGACTGGCCGACGACACGCGACGACGACCCCATCGCGTCCGTGATCGGCACCGGCTTCCACAGCTGGATGGAGGAGACGTTCGCTGCCCGGCAGACCGTCCTGCCCGACGGCCGCCCGCGGTACCGCATCGAGGAGCGCGTCACCGTCCGCGACTCCCCGATCCACGACGCGGTCATCGCCGGAAGCTCCGACCTGTACGACCGGGCCACCGGCACCGTCTGGGACTGGAAGCTCGTCGGCAAGACCAGCCTCGACAACTACCGGCGCAAGGGCCCCGGCCCTCAGTACCGCACCCAGGCCCACCTGTACGGGCTCGGCCAGGAGAACGCGGGCGAGCAGCCCCGCCGGGTCGCGGTCTGCTTCGTCGGCCGCTACCACGAGCTGCTCGTCCACGTGTGGACCGAGCCCTACGACCGGCAGGTGGCGCTCGACGGGCTCGCCCGTCTCGACCGCATCCGCGCCCGCCTCACCGCATCCGGCGACGCCAACGCGCCCTACGGCCACGCCTGGTGGTCCCAGATCCCCACGGACGAGAAGGCCAAGTGCCGGTTCTGCCCGTGGTTCAAGCCCGGCTCCACCGACCTCACCATCGGCTGCCCCGGCATCCCCCTCACCGCCGACCGCCCCGCGCGGCACGGCTTCGAATCCCTCATTGCATAGGAGCGCATCAGCATGGACGCCAACAGCTTCCTCATGGGCGGCGGCGGGGCTCCCACCGCCAAGTTCCCCACCCCCGGCACCACCGTCGGCGGCCGCATCACCACCCCGCCCACCGTCGAGCAGCAGCGCGACATTCAGAGCGGCGAGAAGAAGTTCTGGGGCAACGGGGACCCCATGATGCAACTCGTCGTCACCGTCGACACCGGTCAGCGGGACCCGTCCATTGAGGACGACGAAGGCAAGCGCCGCATCTTCGTCAAGGGGCAGATGAAGAACGCCGTGGCCGACGCCGTCCGCGCGTCCGGGGCGCCAGGCCTGGAGGTCGGTGGCCGCCTGACCGTGACCTACAGCCACGACGGCGAGCAGAAGCAGCGCGGTTTCTCCGCGCCCAAGCAGTACACGGCGCAATACATCCCTGCCGCACAGGCCGCACTCAACGCCACCGCACCGGCCCCCGCCGCCCCGGCGCCGCCCGGTGTGAACACCGTCACCGGCGAGATCACCACACCGCCCCCCGGCCTCACCCCGCAGCAGTACGCGGCCGCGCAGCAGAACCCGGCCACCGCCGCCCTCGCCCAACAGGCCGCCGTACAGGCCCCGGCGCCCGCCGCGCCCGCGCCGCAGCCCAGCGACGAACCGCCCTTCTAGCCCACCGCCCCACTGCGCCGCCCGCCGCCACCGATCACCCATGCGCGCGGCGGCGGGCGGACCAACCAGGAAGGAGCCGCGCCCATGGGCACGGACCTCACGCACCGCGTCGCCGAAGGCACCACACGATGGGCTGCCGAACTGCTCGTCGCCGGGCTCGAACCCGACGAGCACGAGATCAGCTTCGCGGCAGACGAGCGCCCCATCCTCCGCATCCACTTCGCGTTCGCGCCTGCTCTGTCCGACGAGGCGCGCGAGGCCCTCGTGCGCGGTATCGGCGCGGTAGCCGCCCGCGAGATGCAACTGGCCCTCAACGACCAGTAGCCCGACCGCCCGCCGCCGGGTCTTCCCCACACCCCCGCGCCCCGGCGGCGGGCCCCGCCCCTCACGCGCCCACCATCACCTCTTCACCGAGGAGCACGGCCTTGAGCACACCGCAGGACACGCTGACCGCAGCGCTCGCCTGGCACAAGGCGGGCGCCAGCGTCGTCCGCGCGTGTGCCAACGGCACCAAGGCCCCCCTGGGCGGGTGGAAGCCCTACCAGGAGGAGCGCCCAGACGAATCGCTCCTGCGCGCCTGGTTCGACGGTGGGCACCCCGGCCTCGGCATCGTCCTCGGCACCGTCAGCGGCGGCCTGGAGATGATCGAGTTCGAGGGCCGCGCCGTCGACGAGGGGCTGCCCACCGAGTTCGGCGAAATCGTTGAAGCCTCCGGGCTCGGCGACGTCTGGGACCGGATCAAGCGCGGCTACTGCGAGCGCACCCCCAGCGGCGGCTACCACCTCATCTACCGCGTCACCGGCGGCCCCGTCCTCGCCAATACCAAGCTGGCCCGCCGCCCGGCCACCAAAGCCGAGCTGGAGGCCGCGCCCGGCGCCCGCGTCCAGGTCCTCATCGAGACCCGCGGGCAGGGCGGCTTCGTCGTCACGGCCCCCTCGCACGGGCCCGTGCACCCCACCGGCCGCCCCTGGGAGCTCCTCGCCGGCGGGCCCGGCCACATCGCGACCATCGACGTCGGCGAGCGGGACGCGCTGTTCGCCATCGCCCGCATGCTCGACGAGACACCGCAGGCCAACGAGCCCCCGGTACCCGCCGCGACCCCCGACGAGACGGCCTCGTTCCTCTTCGGCACCACCGCACCCGGCCCCGCCGACGGCGGCCTGTCGCCGCTCGACGACTTCGAGCAGCGCACCCCATGGGCCGACATCCTCAAGCCCCACGGCTGGCAGCTGGTGCTCACCCACGGCCACACCTCGTACTGGCGGCGCCCCGGCAAGAACACCGGCATCTCCGCCACCACCGGCCGCGACCCCCAGCGCGACAGGCTGTACGTCTTCAGCTCCTCGACCGAGTTCGAGCAGGAGACCCCTTACACCAAGCCCGGCGCCTACGCGCTCCTCGAGCACGGCGGCGACCACAGCGCGGCCGCCCGCGAACTCCGCCGCCGCGGCTACGGCGCCCCCCGCGACGCCCCCCGCCACCTCACCGTCGTCCCCGCCCCCGCCCCGCCCACCAACGGCACCGCGGCCCTCCAGGTCACCGAGCACCTGACCGTCGCCTCCGGCACCCGCTGGCCCGAGTCGTTCACCGACGACGGCAACGCCCTGCTGTACGCCGACACCTTCAGCGACGAGCTGCGCTACGTCGCGCAGCGCGGAACGTGGCTCACCTGGGAAGGGCACCGATGGGCGTGGGACGAGACCGGCCACACCATCGAGCTGGCCCGTGAGCTCGTCCGCGGACTCGATCCCACCCATTTCGACGGCGATCTGGAGAAGGCCGCCCGCAAGCACAAGGGGTCGAGCCTCAGCCGCAACAAGATCACTGCCATGCTCGGGCTCGCGCAGTCCGACCGCCGCCTGGCCGTCTCTGTCACCGCGCTCGACACTGCGCCCCGCCACCTCAACACCCCCGGCGGCATCGTGTCCCTGGCCGACGGCACCGTGACTCCGCCGGACCCGGCCGCCCTCCACACCCGTTCCACCCTCGTCGCCGCTGACCCCGCCCACCCGACACCTCGCTGGAACGCCTTCCTCGCCGACACCTTCGGCGGCGACACCGACATGATCGGCTTCGTTCAGCGCCTCGCCGGATACTCAGCGTCCGCAGACACCGGCACCCACGTCTTCCCCTTCCTCCACGGCCCCGGAGGCAACGGCAAGTCCGTCCTCATGGACGTCCTGCGTCACCTCCTCGGCGACTACGCCGGACCCGCCCCCGCCGGATTCCTCATGGCCGGACGACAGGAGCACTCCGAGGAGCTCGCACGGCTTCAGGGCCTGCGCATGGTCGTCGCCTCCGAGATCAACCCGGATGCCCGGTTCGACGAGGCCAAGCTGAAGGAACTGACCGGTGGTGACACCCTGACCGCGCGGTTCATGCACCAGTCGTTCTTCGAGTTCGAGCCCACCCACCACCTGTGGCTCATGGGCAACCACCAGCCGCGCGTGAAGGCGGGCGGGGACTCGTTCTGGCGGCGCCTGCGGCTCCTCCCGTTCCAGTACAAGGTCCCCGAGGACAAGAAGATCGAGGGCCTGGCCGACCTCCTCGTCGCCGAGGAAGGCCCCGGCATCCTCGCCTGGATCATCGCCGGAGCCATCGCCCACTTCGCCCGCGGCGGCCTCCGTGAGCCCGACTCCGTGAAGGCCGCCACCGCCGCCTACGCGGCCGAAGAGGACCACATGGGTCGGTTCCTGGACGACTGCTGCGTGCGCGGACCCGCCGCCCACGTACGGACCGAGACGGGCCGCGTGCGCGGCGCCTACGAGGCGTGGTGCCACAGCGAAGGCGAGCAGGCCCTGGCCGCCCGCCAGTTCGGCCGGGAACTGAAGGCCCGCGGCATCGTCCGCAAGCCGTCGTCCGGCCGGTACTTCTACGCCGGGCTCGGCCTGCTCGCCGAGGGTGACGTCGACGAGCGCGAGGGATGGTGATCGAAGTGCCGTTGCGAGTGCCGTTGAGTGCCGTTGCAGTGCCGTTGAAAGTGCCGTTGGGGAGCCGTCGTCTCCGCAGGTCAGAGCGTTCTAGTGCCGTTAGTGCCGTTGAACTCCCACATCACGCTCACACACGCACGCGCGCGCACATGAAGTGGCATCTTTGTCGGACTTCAACGGCACTAACGGCACTTCGATCTTCAATCTGCGGCCCGACCTGCACAAACGCCAGTGCCGTCACAGGCGAAACCAACGGCACTCCAACGGCACTCGCAACGGCACTCACCCTCGGCGGCCCGCAGTGACCGCCCGCCGGCCTCGGCCCACCGCCGCCGACAGGGCGCGCGCCGCCGCCGAGCACGTCGCCGAACGGCCCTGCCTGCGCTGCGGCGCTACCACCCTCGTCGCCCGCACCCCAGACCGCGTCGCCGCCCTCGACATCCGCGCCGACCCCACCCCGCTCGACCCCGTCGCCGAGATCCTCGCCCGCCTCGACGGCCGCCTCACGTGGTGCCTGATCGAGCACGAGCACGTCGGCCGCCGTCTGCGCTGGCGCGACCCCTGGCACATCGCCGCCGGCCGCTGCCCTCACACCGTCATCGCCGACCACCGCTGTCGGCCCCAACCCGTCCAAGGAGTCCTGCTGTGAGCCGATCGAAAGCCAAGGGCACTGCCGCCGAAACCGCCGTCGTCCGCTTCCTTCGCGCCGCCGGGTTCGTCCAAGCCGAGCGCCGCACCCTGTCCGGCGTCCAGGACCGCGGCGACATCGCAGGCCTGCCCGGCGTCGTCATCGAGGTCAAGAACTGCTCACGCGTCGAACTCGCCGCGTGGCTCGCCGAGGCCGAGCGCGAGCGCGACAACGACGGCGCCTCGCTCGGCGTGGTGTTCCACAAGCGCCGCGGCAAGGCCGACCCCCGCGACTGGTTCGTCACCATGTCCGGCCTTCAGTTCGCCGCTCTCCTCCGCGACCACATGGAGATGCCCCCGCTCGACGACGAGGTCGGCGCGGCATGAGCGAGCAGCCCGCCCGCATCACCGGCATCCCGCCCGGCCTCGCCGCCCGCGGCCTGGACCGCGACCAGATCCCCGTCGCCGACTGGCTGTGCTCCTGCGGCCGCCACGAGCGCGCCACCGGCGGCGTCGCCGTCGGGATGCTGCTCGCCCGCGTCCGCGTCGGCACCTGCCCCCACGCCGCCGAGGGGAGGGCCGCCGCGTGACGCGCCGCCGATGCACGCGCGGGCACTTCATCCCCGCCACCGCCCCCACAAGCGCCTGCCACTGCGTCCTCGTGCCACGACGCCGACGACGCCACCGCTTCAGCACCGACGTCTACGGCCAAGGCCTCGCCGCACGACAGAAGACCGTCCGCACCATCTGGCCCACCGGGAGCTACCTGTGACCGCGCACCGCCGCACCGCCCTCGTCTGCCGCGCCGCCGCCGCGCTCCTCGCCGCTGGCGCCGCCTACACCGGCCACCACGGCGCCGCGATCCCCACCGTGGGCGCCGCGTACACCGCGGCCTTCCTCGCCTGGGTCGGCCAGTGCGAGGCCGCCGCCGACCGCCGCGCCCGCGTCCACGCGCGCCGAGCCGAACTCGCCGCCCGACCGTCACCGCGACGCCCGCTCACCCCGCGGCCGCCGGCCGGACCCGCGGTCCAGGACGGCGCCCCCCTCGACCCGCGCGAGGCCGCCGTCTTCACCGCGATCGCCGCCCGGTACGACGACCGGAGCGCGGCATGAGGCCCGCGTGTTCCATCGAGGGGTGCGACAGGGTTGCCAAGGCACGGGGTTGGTGCGGTACGCACTGGTGGCGGTGGCGACACCATGGTGATCCGGAGTACCGGACACCTGAGCGACCTGCCGGATGCCAGGTGTCGGGCTGCGGCGGGGCACGGTTCGCCACGACCTACTGCCAGAAGCACTACACGCGACAGTTGCGGCACGGCAACCTGCTTGGCGTCCGCCCCCGCGAAGCTGCCGCCGTCAGGTTCTGGTTGCGCGTCGACAGGAACGCGCCCGGAGGCTGCTGGTTGTGGACGGGCGCGCGCGGCGATCACGGGTACGGGACCCTCCAGGGCGACGACGGCCGCACAGTCGGCGCGCACCGCTTCTCCTACACGCTGCACCACGGCCCGATACCTGACGGTCTTCTGGTCATGCACAGCTGCGACAACCCACCGTGCGCGAACCCGGCTCACCTGTCTGTCGGCACGCACGCCGACAACATGCGTGACATGGCGGCTAAGGGGCGGAGCCGGAACCAGGGGAGGCCAACAGCGTGAGCACTTGTGGACTTTGTGAGCGCGACCTGGAGCACGGCTACCTCTGCCCCGGCGACGCCCGCGCCCTCGCCAAGCGCCTCGACAGCGCCCCCCGCTGGTACGAGGGCCTCGCCGCGTTCCTCCAGCCCGCCGTCACCGGGCCCGCCGTCGGCTCCCGCCCGCGTGCCGAGGCGCCCCTGCCGCTCGCCGAGCCCGCGTTCGTCCTGCGCGGGCCCGGCGGCATCGTCGGCGTCCTGGAGGACTGGCGCGCCGCCATGCAGGCCGACCGCGGATGGGGCACACCGGTCATCACCGGAGACACCGCCCGCCGTATCGCCGTCGCCGCCCGCGCCCTGTCCATCAACCTCGACTGGATCACCGCGTCCTGGCCCATCGCGGGCGCCCTCGCCGAGGAAGTCCGCGACCTCGAACGGTCGGTGCGCTCCATCGTCGCCCCCACCGACCCCGCCGAGCGTCTCGTCCGCATGGGCCCGTGCCCGAACGTCGTGGACGCCCAGGACGGCCGGTGCGGCGCCGTCCTGCTCCGGCGCCCCAACGAGGCGACGATCACCTGCCGGTGGTGCACCACCACCTGGCCGCCGTCCCGCCTGCTCGCGCTCGCACGCGCCCAGCAGGACGCCGCCAACGCCACTGTGGACGCCTCAAGTTGATGGCGCTGGATTCGTAACAAGCCGCCACATAACGGGTGATCTTGTGCCAAGCTAGTCTCCACAACCACAAACAGAACGGCCCCCGCCGGTGCTACCAACACCGAACGAGGGCCTGACCGCCACCCCTGACTCAACCAGGAGGACGGCTATGGCAAATCCTGCCATGCCCCGGCGCGCCCTGAGCGCGCTCGGCCGGATCTTCCGGCCCACCCGCACCCGCCCCGCACGGCCCGGCACCGCCCCACTCTGGGTACGCGGCCTCACCGCAGGCGGACGCCCCATCGTCCTCGCCGTCGCACTCCTCATGTGCGCCCCCGGTGAGTACCACCTCGCCCGCACCGCAGGCTGGGACGAGCGCTTCGCCTACGGCATGCCGGTCGTCCTGTCCGCCTACGCGGGCATCGCCTCCGCCGTGGCCTCCACCCGCCGCAAGGGCGACCGCGGCCGCTGGTCCGCCATCATCGGCGCCTGCCTCGCCCTCGGCCTCGCCATGGCCGCACAGGTCGTCTCCCACCTCATTGGCACCGGCCACGTCACCGCGAACCAGCCCGTCCTGATCGCCGCGACGTCGCTCGTGCCCCCGGCCGTCGTCGGGCACCTCCTCCACCTCGCCGCCACGCCCCCAGACACCCCGGACGCTGCCCAGGACGCCCCACCGGCCCCCGCCGCCCCCAGCGTCCCCCAGCGCCCCGCTGTCGTCCCGCCCGGCGCCCGCCTGCTGCCCCTCGTCGCGCGACCCGAGCGCGCCACGCAGGACGCCCAGGACGCCCCCGAGACGGACGAGGACGCCGATCACCGGCCCCCGCCCCCGCCCGTCCTGTTGACGTCCAGCGAGGTCGCCAAGCGGTACGGCGTCGACCCATCCACCGTGCGCTCGTGGGTGCACCTGGAGCGCATCCCGGTCCACACCAAGGACGCCCGAGGACGCAACTGGTTCGACCAGGACGCCCTCCCTGCCACGGCGCCAACGGCCGCCACGGCCTGACGTGCTCGCGGCGCTCTTCCCTGCCGCCGTCCTGGTCGCCGTCTTCGGCCTCTGCGCCGTCGCGCTCCGCGACGTCCCCCGCATCACCGGGACCGTCGCCCTCATCGTCACCCTCGCGGCGCTCGGCGTCGCCATCCTCCGCTGAGGACCCCATGACTCCACTCGACATTCCCGTCTACACCGCTGTGTCCCTCGGCGGCGTCACCGTCGGCCTGTCCCTGGCCGCCTGGGACATCACCCGCTGGTGGGCCAGCCACAAGAAGCGCCTCGCCCTCAAGGCACTGCGCGACTTGGCCCCGTTCGCCCTGTGCATGCTCTACGGCGCACTCCTCGTCCTGTCCGCAGGCGGCATCATCGGCGGCGCCGCCGACTGGTCCCTGTGGGGCACCAACCAGGTCGGCGAGATCGGCCTCGTCTACGGCGTCGGCGGCACCAGCCCCGACGTCACCCGCACCTCCCAGCTCGCCCTCACCCCCGGCGGGCACTCCGTCGTCATCATCCTCACCGTGGTCGTGGCCGCCGTGACGAGCCGCCGCGGCATCAACTGGCGCTTCGTGCGCGGCATCCTCGCCGGAATCAGCCTCGGCCTCGCCAAGAGCATCGCCGGAGCCGTCGGCTACCTCGCCGCCCCCGTCGTCTCCACCGCCGGCGACTACGTCGCGGGGCTCGTGTGAGCGGCCGCGCGGCCACCGCGGGCCGCCGCCTGTGCCGCGGCACCTGGCTCGGCATCGAGGCCTGGGGGCGCTGGCAGACGGCCGCCGACCACGCACCGCGCGAGCGGACCCTCGGCGCCATCGCACGCGCCGCCGGCGTCGCCGTGCGCCGCCTGGTCCTCGCCGTCGGCGCCGCCGTCTTCTACGGCCTGCTGCTGACCCGGGCCCCACACCTGATCTACGCCGTGCCCGCCGTGTGGCTCTACGGCGCATGGCAGATGTCCGATACGTCCGCCCCTCCCCCGCCGGAAGGGGTTCCCCCTCGGGGCGACGTCTTCGCAGGTGAGACAGGCGAAGTTGAGCGAGTGGAGCCGATCGCGGAAGGGGTTGGCTTCATCGTGCACCCAGTGCGTGAAGAGGTGAACGACAAGTGATCCACAGGCTGTTGATGATCCTGTCCGCCACCGACTTCCGCACCTACTACTGCGCGAGCTGCGGAGGCTGGTACCCCATCAACCACTTCTGCGAGTGACGTGAACCGCTGCGTCCCGGCCCCGCCGCAACCCTGCACGGCGGGGCCCGACGCATCATGGGGCCATGGAGTCGCTGACCATCCGACCCGGCCACCTCACCGCTCACCAGACCGCGACCGTCCTCGGCATCACCCTCGGCGGCGTCCGCCAGCTCGTCCGCCGCGGCCAGCTCACCCGGGCCGGCGGGACACCGCGCCAGCCCTGGTACACGGTCGCCGACGTCCAAGCCCTCGACACCAAGCGCCGCACCCGCGACGCCGCTTGACCGCAGGTCAGGGCCGTGTCACGATCTCGGTGTACAACTGTGCCCTCAACCGGGGCCTGCCCCGTGTCTCATGGCTGTGTGCCCGGATCGCGCCTGCTCCTCTGGATGAGGAACTCGGTCAGCTGCTTTTTATGCTGTGCCCATTCGTTCGCTACCTCCATCGTGAAGTGAACCGGGAAGAAGAGAACGGCGCAGAAGCTGGCCATCGTCCCAACGAAGGCGAATAGGCCCATCACCGAAGCAGCGGTGCCTTGTATGGGCGAGATCAGCCAGAGCAGGGAGCCCGCTTCGAGCATCAGAAGCAGGACGGCAAGCCCGGAGTAGCGGACCCAATACCTCTTCATCACAGCCAAGTGCCCCGGAGCGATTACCGCTCTGGTGGTCAGCAACGTTTCGACTCGCTCGGCCAGATCTGACGACACGTCGCTCCCTCCGGAGCCGATCTCCCGCAACACATCATCCATTTCCCTGAACACTGCGTCGTCAAGCGGAAGCATCCTCCGGGTCAGCTGCTGGACTTCCACGACAGCCACGAGCCACAGAACTGGAACGACAGCGGCCACGGTGGCCGCCATCGTGTCGTTCATCTCCATCTGAGCAGTCTGCAGCAGCGGGTCGTCGCATCGCCTCTTCGCGCACTCGAACTGATGAGGTGCCTATGCCCCGCAGAGCCAGACAGGTGTGCCCCACCCCCGGATGCCCCACCCTCACCACCGCAGGACGCTGCGACGCCTGCCAGACCCGCGCCACACGCGCACGCGCGAGCGCCACATATAAGGGCTACGACGCACGATGGGAACGCACGCGCGCTGCTTACCTGCGGGCACACCCGTACTGCGAGTGCGACGAGTGCGAGGCCCTACCCCCGCTGCTCAGACCTAGGGCCGCTGAGGTCAACCACCGCGACGGACTCGGACCCCTAGGGCCAAGGGGCCATGACTGGGCGAACCTCCAGGCCATGACCAAGGCTCACCACTCACGCGAGACAGCGAAGCACCAGCCCGGAGGCTGGAACGATCGCACATGGTGACACACAGGCATCAATGCAGGTCAGGCACCATGCGATGAGTGAATGTGCAGGTCAGAGGCTCGGGCCCGGGTGGGGGTGGACCCCCGTTGACCTGGGGTGCCGGAACGCCGGGGAGGGCTCCGAGGAGTCTGCCAGGTTCAGAACGCCTTGATCGTCACGCAAGGTGACGGACATCGGTGCTGCGCAACGCAGCGACGAGGAGTGATCGCTATGCCCCGTGGTGGAGCCCGCGTCGTGTCCGGCCCGCCGCCGGACCCCAACGCGCTGCGCAGGAATCGCCCGTCCGACAAGGCGGGCTGGACGACGCTTCCGGCCGCGGGCCGCAGTGGCCCGGCGCCGGTGTTCCCGCTGGAGATGATGACGCCGCGCGAGGACGAACTCTGGGTGGACCTGTGGTCGCGGCCGCAGGCCGTCGCGTGGGAGGCCCTGGAGCAGACCTACGAGGTCGCGCTGTTCGTGCGCACGCTCGCGCAGGCGGAGAAGCCCAACGCGCGCGTGGACGTGCAGCGCATCATCCGCAGCTACCTGGATTCGCTCGGCCTGTCCGTGCAGGGCATGCTGCGCAACCGGTGGAAGATCGGCCCGGCCGCTGAGCCGGACGAAGGCCCGCCGGCGGGGGAGGTGGCGCCGCGGCGCCCGAGTGCGCGGGACCGGCTCAAGGTCGTACCCAGTGAAGGCGCCTGACCTCGGGTTCGTTGTCGATTTCCCCACTCTGTGGATCGTCCCCGACTGGATCGAAGCGCACTGCCCGGTGCCCGATGGGTTCCGGGCGGGCGAGCCCCTCGAGCTGTACCCGTGGCAGCTGTGGTGCACGGTCAACCACTACCGCGTGAAGCCGGAGGCGACGCGCGGGCAGCTGGCCCCGGCGTTCCACTACCGGCGCTCGCAGGTGGTGGCGCCGCAGAAGACCGGCAAGGGCCCGTGGTCGGCGACCCTCGTCCTGGCCGAAGCCGCGGGCCCGGTCGTCTTCAACGGGTGGGCCCGTGGCGGCGAGCGGTACCGGTGCGCGGACCACGGCTGCGGCTGTGGCTGGTGGTCGGAGTACGAGCCCGGGGAGCCCATGGGTACCCCGTGGCCGACCCCGTTGATCCAGCTGACGGCGACGTCCGAGGACCAGGTCGCCAACGTCTACCGGCCGCTTCAGGCGATGGTGAAGCAGGGCCCGCTCGCTGAGCAGCTGCGCGTGGGCGAGGAGTTCGTGCGCATCGGCGACCGTGGCCGCATCGACGTCGTGACGTCCTCGGCGCTGTCCCGGCTCGGCAACCCGATCACGGCGGCCGTGCAGGACGAGACGGGGACGTGGACCGAGGCGAACAAGCTGCGCCGAGTCGCCGAAACGCAGCGGCGCGGCCTGGCCGGCATGGGCGGGCGGGCGCTGGAGACGACGAACTCGTGGGATCCGTCCGAGGATTCGGTGGCGCAGCGCACCAGCGAGGCCAAGGCGCGCGACATCTTCAAGTACCACCCGCAGGCGCCCAAGACGCTGTCCTACGGCAACAAGCGGGACCGGCGGAAGATCCACGCCACGGTGTACGCGGGGTCGACGCACGTGGACCTGGACGCGATCGAGGCCGAGGCCGTCGAGCTGATGGAGAAGGACCCGGCGCAGGCCGAGCGGTTCTTCGGCAACCGCTGCGTGGCCGGATCCGCGGGCTGGCTGGGCGGGACGAAGTGGGCAGCGAAGGCGAAGCCGCGGCGGGTGCGCGCGTACACGCGGATCGTGCTCGGCTTCGACGGCTCGGACATGGACGACTGGACCGCGATCCGCGCTGAGACGATGGACGGCTACCAGTTCACGCCGGTGTTCGGAGCGAACGACGAGCCGACGATCTGGAACCCGGCCGACTACGGCGGCCAGGTCCCGCGCGCCGAGGTCCGCGCCGCGATGGACCAGCTGATGGCCCGCTATGACGTGGTGCGCCTGTACGCGGACCCGCCCTACTGGGACACCGAGGTTGATGAGTGGGTGGACCTGTACGGCGAGGAGCGGGTGATCCGCTGGTACACGCGCCGCATGATCCAGATGCACGCGGCGTGCGAGCGGCTGAAGACCGATGTGGTCAAGCGGAACACCGGCGGGACCGCACGCGCGGCGAGCTTCACGCACGACGGCTGCCCGCTGACGGAGTCGCATGTGGCGAACACGCGCATGGCCGAGCGGCCGTCCGGCTTGTACGTGCTGCGCAAGGCATCTCCGGCGCAGAAGATCGACGCCTGCGTGGCGTCCGTCCTCGCGCACGAGGCGCTCGGCGACGTCATCGCGGCGGGTCTGGCGGAGAAGGCGGAGAGCTACTTCTACTCGGCGTGAGGGAGGTTCGTATGGCCTCCCTGGCGCAGGCCCTGGATCTGGTGCAGCTGCTGGAGTCGGAGCTGATCCGGCGGCGGGCGGAGATCGACCGCAACGACGAGTACTACCGGGGCAAGCAGCCGCTGCGGTTCGCCTCGGAGGAGTTCGCGAAGTTCCACGGGGACCGGTACCGCGACTTCAGCGACAACTGGGTACAGGTCGTCGCCGATTCTCCCGTCGAGCGGCTGACCGTCACCGGCTTCCAGGCCTCCGGCGAGCAGAAGGCCGACACGGACCTGTGGGAGGTCTGGCAGCTCAACGGGCTGGACGCGGACAGCCAGCTGGGGTTTCTCGGATCGATCAACTCCGGGCGCACGTTCGTGCTGGTGTGGGGCGACCCGGACGACCCGGACGTGCCGGTCGTGACGTTTGAGGACGCTGGGCAGTGCATCGTCGCCTACGAGCCCGGCTCGCGCGTGCGCCGGCGGGCCGCGTTGAAGCGCTGGCAGGACGGGCACCGCGACTTCGCCACGCTCTACTTGCCGCACGAGGTGTGGAAGTTCGAGCGGCCGCTGTCCCGGCAGGACAAGAGCCCGCAGATGGCGGACGTCGACCAGGCGGGCATCTGGCTGCCTCCCCGGGCGGGGCGGCGCCGCAGCGTGTGGGAGGTGCGCGACGAGGAGCGGCTGGGCGAGCCGAACCCCCAGCCGAACCCGATGGGGCTGGTGCCGATGGTGGAGCTGCCCAACAAGCCGATGCTGACCGACGACCCGATCCCGGATGTGTCCGGGGTGACGGCGATGCAGGACGCGATCAATCTGCTGTGGGCGCAGATGTTCACCGCCTCCGACTACGCGTCGTTTCCGCAGCGCGTGGTCATGGGCGCCGAGCGCCCGATGATCCCGAAGCTGAACGCCGCCGGGGAGATCGTCGGCAAGCAGCCTGTGGACTTGCAGAAGTTCGCTGTCGAGCGGGTGCTGTGGATCACCGGCAAGGACGCGAAGATCGCTGAGTGGCAGGCCGCGAACCTGGCCGCGTACTCCGAGATCATCGAAGTCGCCGTCGGCCACCTGGCCGCGCAGACCCGCACCCCCCAGCACTACCTGATCGGCAAGATGGCCAACCTGAGCGGTGACGCCCTGCTGGCCGCCGAGACTGGCCTGGTCAAACGCGTTACCGAGAAGCATCTGTGGCTCGGCCAGGGCCTGCGCGAGGTCGCCCGGCTGATCTGCCTGGCCCGCGACGAGACGGCCAAGGCCCGCGCCATGCGCGCGGGCGCGGTGCTGTGGGCGGACGCGGAGTCCCGTTCCTACGCGCAGCTCGCCGACGCGCTCGTGAAGCTGAAGGACATCGGGTTCCCCTTCGAGTGGCTCGCCCTGCGCTACGGCCTCACGCCGACCGAGGTCGCGAACGTGGTGGCGATGCGCGAGCGGGAGATGGAGATGGACCCGGTCGGCGCCGCCGCGCAGCTGCTCACCCAACGCCCCGCCCCGGGCGCCGAGACGGACCCAGACGAGGACCCGGTGGCGGAGGAGGCAGCACCGTGACGCCGCCAGTGTCCGCGCAGCAGCACCAGGTGCAGCGCGCCGCGCAGGCAGCAGCTGCGGCGGCCGCGGTGCGCGCGGTGTGGTCGGGCGTCGACGAGGACCGGCTGGAGGCCTCGTGGCTGTTGCGGGCGCCGCTGGCCGCCGAGCTCATCCGCGCCGGGCAGCTCGCCGCCGCGGCCTCGGCCGAGCCGTGGCTGACCGCCGAAGCCGGTGCGGGCGAGGGCGCCGTGAACGCGGAGGCTGCGGTGGCAGCGACCGGGGACCTGACGGGCCCGCTGCTGTATCCGCTGTTGATCGCGTTCAATCGGATCGCCCGCGGCTTCAGTACGGCGTTGTCGATCCTGTCGGGGGCGGCGTTCCTGGAGATGGTGACGCGCTCGCTGATCGCGGACGCGGGCCGGATCGCGGACATGGCCGGGATGATCGCCCGGCCGCGTGTCGTGTCCTACGTGCGCGTCGTCGAGCTGCCCGCGTGCGCCCGCTGCATCATCCTGGCCGGACGGGAATACAGCCTGTCCGAGGGGTTCCTGCGGCACCCGCGGTGCGACTGCACGATGGCCCCCAAGCGGCCCGGCGACAGCTGGGTGCCCGCCCTGCCGGAGGACCTGGCCGCGCAGATGACCGAGGGCCAGATGCGGCGCGCGTTCGGCGAGGCCGGCGCCCAGGCCATCGCGGATGGCGCCGACGTCGCGCAGGTCGTCAACGCCCGTCGCGGCATGACGACGGCGGCGCGGTACCGGCGCACCGTGCAGGCCACCACCGAGGGCACCACCCGGCGCGGCCTGTACGGCTCGCGCCGCTCGAAGTTCGAGAAGATCCCGGGTTCCCGGTACGCGCGGGCGACGTCGCCGCGGCTGATGCCGGAGGAGATCTACCGCCTGGCCGACGGCGACCGCGCGCACGCGATCCGCCTGCTGCGCCGTAACGGCTACCTCTTCTGACCTGGCGCAACGCCCGGTCCCCACCACCCGCAACGGGAGATCACCATGCACGCACCCCTGCCCGCGCACCCGCGTACCGGCGCCCGCGCGCTGGGCTGGCGCAAGGCCCGCCCCGGCGAGGACGAGGACGTCCTGTACCCGATCTGGCCCGTCCTCGGTGCCTCCGACGACGAGGACGAGGACGAGGACGGCGACGGCCAGGGCGACGACGGCGAGCAGGAGGACGCCGACGACGAAGGCAGCCAGACGGACGACGACGGCGGCGAGGACGACGCGGACCCGGAGGGCGCCGACCAGCTCGGCGACCGCGGCAAGCGGGCCCTGGCCGCGATGAAAGGCAAGTGGAAGTCCGAGCGGGACAAGCGGCGCGCGCTCGAGACCCGCATGGCCGAGCAGAGCCAGGACGACGACGCGGTCACCAAGGCGACCGCGGCCGCAACGGCCGCAGCCAACACCCGGATCCTCAAGGCCGAGGTCCGCGCCGCCGCCAAGGGCCGCCTGGCCGACCCCAAGGACGCGCTCACCTTCCTCGACCTCGACCAGTTCGAGGTCGACGAGGACGGCGCGATCGACGAGGACGAGATCGCCGAGGCGATCGAGACCCTGTTGAAGAACAAGCCCTATCTGGCCGCTCAGAGCGGCCGCCGGTTCCAGGGCACCGGTGATGGCGGAGCAGCGCGCAAGGCGGGCCGTCCGAAGCAGCTCGGCGAGAAAGACCTCAAGAACATGAGCGCCGACGACATCGTCAAGGCCCAGGACGCGGGCCAGCTCGACGACTACCTCGGCGCCGGATAACCCAAGGAGGGCCCCGTGGCCATCACCCGCTTCAGGCCGGAAGTCTGGAGTGCGCGACTGCTCGTCGCCACCCGGACCCGGCTCGTCTACGCGCAGCCCGGCGTCGTCAACCGCGACTACGAGGGCGAGATCTCCGAGTCCGGCGACACCGTGCGCATCACGTCGATCTCGGATCCGACGATCGGCACGTACACCCCCAACTCGACGGTCATCACGCCCGAAGAGCTCACCGACGCGCAGCGCACGCTGCTGATCGATCAGTCGAAGTACTTCGCGTTCAAGGTCGACGACGTCGACAAGCGCCAGGCCAAGGGCAGTGTCATGCCCGAGGCCATGAACCGCTCCGCCTATCAGCTCGCCCGCGTCGCCGACTCCTACGTGGCGAACCTCTACACGCAGGCCGCGGCCGGCAACCAGCTCGGCACGGTGGCCGTCACCACGGCGGACCTGGCGTACACGCAGCTGCGGCTGCTGAAGCTGAAGATGGACGAGGCCGACATCCCCGATGAGGGCCGCTACGTCGTCGGGCCGCCCTGGTTCTTCTCCCTGCTGCTGGAGTCCCCCAAGTTCCTGGACGCCTCCGCGTCCGGCACCACCGAGCCGCTGCGCAACGGCTTCATCGGCCGCACGCTCGGCTTCAACCTGGCGCAGTCCAACCAGGCCCCCAACCCCACCGGCGACGACTTCGTCGTGCAGGCCGGTGTGCCGGAGGCCATCTCCTACGCCGAGCAGATCAACAAGACCGAGGCCTACCGGCCCGAGTCGAGCTTCTCGGACGCCATCAAGGGCCTGCACCTGTACGGGGCCAAGGTGATCCGCCCCACCCACCTCGTCACGCTGCTCGCGTCGAAGACCTGATAGGAGCCCGCCACCATGGCACGTACCGCTGTCCCGTACAGCAACCTCGTTCCCAACGGCAACCTGGCGCAGCCCGCGGGCACCGCCCTGGACGCCACCAACGACCACGTCATCAACAGCGCGGTGCCCGAGCTCACGGTGCTGCGGGTGACCAACACCGACGGCTCGCCGCACACCGTGACCGTCAAGGCCGGGGACAACCCGCCCGCGCTCGCGGCCGGGCAGGGCGACCTGACCGTGTCCGTCGCAGCGACGACCGGCGTGCAGCTGATCGGCCCCTTCGAGTCCGGCCGGTTCCTCCAGGCCAACGGCACGATGGAGATCGACATCGAGGCCTCCCACGCCGGAACGATCACCGCGCTGCGCGTCCCGAGGAACACCTGACATGGCAGAGACGATCTACCTGCGCGGAGAGGGCGGCGGCATCCACGCCATGGACCTGCCCCTGCACGAGTCGATTCAGCAGCGTCTGGAGCGCGGCCAGCTGCGCCGCGTCAACGCCGACGGAACCCCCCTCACCGCCCCGCCCGCACCCGCGGACGCTGACGCCGAGGAGGGCGGGGACCGGCCGGAGCAGGCCGCCGCGGCGGCCGGGCGGCCTCCGGTCAACGCCCCCAAGGCGGACTGGATCGCCTACGTCGTCTCACAGGGGCAGCTGTCCTTCGAGGACGCCGCGAACCTGACCAAGGCCGACCTGGTCGACCTCGCGGATGCGAGCTGAGGGGAGGCCGCCGTGGCACTGCAACCGCTGGCGACGGTGGCCGACCTGGAGGCCCGCGGCATGCCCATCGCCGCCGAGGAGGTCGCCGTCGTCGGCGTCTTCCTCGAGGAGGCCTCGGCCGCGGTCCGGGAAGCCACCGGCGTCCCGATCAGCCAGACGACGTCGACGCTCACCCTGGAGGGCCCGGACGACTCGCAGTGGCTGCACCTGCCCGGCCCGCCCATCCAGTCCGTCGCGTCAGTCGCCATCGACGGGCAGACGGTCTCCGACTGGAAGCTGCGCGATCACAAGCTGTGGCGCGCGAGCGGCTGGCGCACCAGCTGCGAGCCTTCCAATGTCGACGTGGTGCAGACCCACGGCCTGCCCACGGTGCCGGCCGACCTCGTCGGCCTGGTGTGCCGGATCGCCGCCGCGGTCCTCGTCGCCCACCGGGCGCAGCCCGACGGCGAGGGCCTGGCCGCGCGTGACGTGCGCGCGGAGCGGATCGGGGACTACTCCGTGACCTACGGCGACGACGGCCGCATCACCGAGATCGAGCTGCCGCAGTATCTGCGCGAGCAGCTCGCCGCCCGCTTCGGCGGCGGCATCACGCTGGTGAGGTCCCGGTGAGCCGCGTCGGCCACCTGCTGAACGCCCGCGTCGAAATCTGGCGGGCGACCACCACGGACGACGGGGGCGGCGGGCAGGAAACCACCTGGGTCCACCAGGCGACGCCCCGCGCGCGGCTGTCGCAGCCCTCGGCGCGGGAGCGGCAGGCCGCCGACCAGGCCGAGGCCGACCTGACTCACATCGTCTACCTGGCCCCGGGCGCGGACGTGCGCCGCGGCGACGAACTCCGCGCGCCAGCCACTGTGCTGGAGGTGACGGCCGTGTTCGAGCCGTCGGCGCCCGGCACCTACCTGAGGGCGGACTGCACCGCCCGCCAGCACGAGTAAGAGGAGTTCCTCATGGCCGTCCTGTCCGCGCAGTCCGTCGCCCTCGGCGGCCTGCAGCCCACCTACGCCAACGCCGCGGGCGGCGGCGATCAGGCACCCACCGGCGAGAAGCTGGTGCTGCACGTCCGCAACGACGACGCCTCCTCCAAGACCGTCACGCTCACCACCCCGGGCACGGTCGGCGGTCTGGCCATCGCCGATGCCGCGCAGACCATCCCCGCCGGCGGCGATGCGTTCATCCCGCTCAAGGGGACCTACCGGGACCCGGCGACCGGCCGCGCCTCCATCACCTACAGCGCCGCCACCTCCGTGACGGTCGCCGTCCTCCAGCTGCCCTGATGGCCCGCCGCGCCCGCCTGGAGGGCCTGGGCCGCGCGCTGCGCGCGGTCGCGCGCGTGCCCGAGGCGATGCGCGAGGCCCGCACCGAGACGCTGCACGAGTGGGCCGAGAACGTGCAGGACACGGCCGAGGACCGCGTGCCGCGCCGCACCGGCAACCTGTGGCAGTCCCTGGACCACCGCGTGTCCGAGCAGTACGGGCGGGCCGAGGTCGGCGTGTGGGAGGCCGACCAGCTCGAGTACGCCCTGTACGTCGAGAAGGGCACGTCCAGCATGGCCGATCAGCCCTACCTCGTGCCCGCGTTCAACGCCCACCGGCGCCAGGTCGTGCGCACCTACCGGGCCGCAGTCCGCCGGCACCTGGGCGGGGGTGCGTGATGCCCCTGCTCGACGCCTGGCGCCGCCAGCTGGCGCGCGCCCGGGAGAAGAAGGCCGAGGCGGAGCGGGACATCGCCCGCCTGGAACGCAAGATCGCCCGCGCCGAGGCACGGGAAGGGAGGTGAACGTCGTGGCTGACACCCCCCGCGAATTCCGTCTGCCCGTCTACATGCGGCTCGGCGACCAGGGCCGCGAGCAGCTGGTGGGCTACGTGGCCTGGGACCTCGTCAAGGACGAGGGGCACACGGACCTGGCCCGCCTGGACGCGGTCTACCCGCAGATGATGGACGAGAGCCCCGAGCTGCAGGCACAGGGCATCGTGCGCGCGGACGCCGCCCGGTGACGTCCGCGCTGTGGCCGCTGCAGACGGCCCTGTACGCCAAGCTCACTGGCCACGCCCCGCTCATGGCCCTCGTCTCCGGCGTGTATGACGAGGTGCCCGAGCAGGCCGCGCACCCCTACGTGTCGGTCGGCTCGATCACGGAGACCACCGACGACGCCCACAACCAGCGCGGCTTGGAGGTGGCCGTGGTGCTGCACGTGTGGTCGAAGTACCGCGGCTTCCGCGAGGCCGCCACCGTCCTCGCTGCCCTGGATGCGGCCCTGGACCGCCAGCCCCTGGCCGTCTCCGGCTTCCGGGACGTGTCCATCGCCCACACCCAGCACACCGAAGTACGCGACCCCGACCCCGACATCAGGCACATCAACGTGTCGTACCGGGTCTGGCTCACCAGGATCTGAAGGAGGAAGCCATGGCTGGACTCGACGCGTTCGGGACGCAGCTTCAGCGGGGCGACGGCGCCACCCCGACCGAGACGTTCTCGCCGATCGCGAACGTCACCGACATCACCCCGCCCGGCGTCGAGCGGGAAACCTACGACGTCACCGCCCACGACAGCCCGGAGGCATGGCGGGAGTTCATCGGCGGCCTCAAAGACGGCGGCGAGGTCGAGATTGAGATCAACTACGACCCGCGCGAGCACGACAGCCTGTTCGGCGACTTCTCCGACGCGCTGCCCCGCTCCTACAAGGTCGTGTGGCCCGGCACCCTCGGCTCCTGGGGGTTCGCGGCGATCCTGACGAACTTCGAGCCCGAGGCCCCGCACGACGACAAGCTCGCCGCGTCCCTCACGTTCAAGGTG
This sequence comes from Streptomyces sp. NPDC059003, assembly GCF_042740445.1. Classification (NCBI taxonomy): domain Bacteria; kingdom Bacillati; phylum Actinomycetota; class Actinomycetes; order Kitasatosporales; family Streptomycetaceae; genus Streptomyces; species Streptomyces sp. NPDC059003. The sequence continues at coordinate 28,868 of NZ_JBHYJH010000076.1, forward strand.
TCCGGCAAGCCGACCATCACGACGGGGGCCTGACGTGGGATACCTGTCCGCAGAGCAGATCCTGGGCGCCGACGACCTCGCCTACGAGGACGTCGAAGTCCCGGAGTGGGGCGGCACGGTGCGGGTGCGGGAGATGCCCGGCACCGAGCGCGACAAGTTCGAGTCCCACTTCATCGGCAAGGACGGCGCTTCGGTGCGCATGGAGGGCATGGAGGGGTTCCGGGCCCGCCTGGCCGCCGCGACCATCGTCGACGAGAACGGCAAGCAGCTGTTCCGGTCGGCGGCCGAGGTCAAGCGGCTCGGCGAGAAGAACGCCGCTGCGTTGCAGCGGGTGTGCGACGCGGCGATGCGCCTGTCGAAGATGAGCGAGGCCGACGTGAAGGAGCTCGCGGGAAACTGAGGGCGCGGCCACAGCGGGCCTTCTACTTCCGCTTGGCCGCGCATCTCGGTGCCCGCTCCGTGCGCCACCTGCTCGCCGACATCGGCGCCGCCGAGCTCGCCGAGTGGCGCGCCTACGAGCAGATCAGCGGCCCTCTCGGCGGGGCCCGCGGGGACTACAACGCGGCCGTGGTCGCCGCCGCGATCGTGGCCGTGAACCGCGGCAAGAACCAGAAGGCGCCACCGCTGGCCGACTTCATCCCGCGCTGGGACCACACGCGCGTGCGCAAGACGCCGGAGGAGCTGTTCCGGCAGGCGATGGCCGCGAACACGGCCCTCGGCGGGCAGGTGATCACCCACAACTGAACAGCGGCGAGGGGGTGATGGCCTGTGGCCACGCTCGCCTCGATGACGGTCCGCCTCGGTATCGACACCGACAGCCTGACGGCCGACGCCGAGAAGGCCAAGGGGGTCCTGACCAACATCGGCAAGGTCGTCGGCAGTCTGGCCGGAGCCCCCGCCGCAGCCGCGATCGTCGCCGGAGTGGGGGGCATGGCGGCTGCGTTCGCCACTGCGGGCATCGCCGCCAAAGCGTTCCAGCTGGCGGTTGGCCCGCAGATGGAGTCGGTGGCCGAGGCCGCCACCCTTGCCGAGGAAGCCGAGAAGGCGGCCGCGGCCGGCGCCGAGGACGCCGCCGAGAAGCAGAAGGCCTACACCGACGCGCTCGCGGCCATGCCCCCGCACACGCGGGCGATGGCCAAGGAGTTCATCGGCCTCAAGAAGGACTACTCGAGCTGGTCCGACAGCCTCTCGTCGAGCACCATGCCGGTGTTCACCAAGGGCCTGCAGGTCGCCCGGCGCCTGCTGCCGCTGCTCACCCCCTTCGTCAAGGAAGCCTCCAAGGCCTTCGGCCAGTTCATCGACGAGATCGATCGCAGCACTCGGGGCAAGGGACTGGAGTCGTTTGCCGAGTCCCTTGCGAAGATCGCCGGTCGGAACCTCAAGAGTCTCCTGAGCGGCCTGAAGAACATCGCGGTCGGCATCGCCGGAGTGATCAAGGCTTTCATTCCGCTGTCCGACGAGATGTCCGGAGGGTTCGAGGAGAGCACGGCCGCGTTCGCCAAGTGGGGCCAGGGCCTCGGCCAGTCCCAGGGATTCGCCGACTTCATGACGATGGTCCGTCAGGGGACGCAGACCCTAGGCGTCCTCGCGCAGGCCGCTGTACGCCTGCTCGTGGCGCTCGCGCCGCTGATCGGTGTCACCGCGACCGTCGCGATGGGCCTGGCGGGCATCATCGAAGCCCTGCCCCCTGGAGTGATCACGGCGCTGGCCGGGGCCATCCTGACCGCGGTCGTCGCGTTCCGGACGTTCAAGGCTGTCTCGGACACGGTGGATGTCGCCACCGACCTGATGAACTCCCGCCTCGGCCAGCTCGCCCGCGGCTGGGTCCGTACCGCGGCAACCAGCGTCGCCGCGCAGTCCCGTATCGCCGCCCGCGCCGTCGTCACCGCCACGCGCACCGCGGCCGCGTGGGCGATGGCGGCCGCCCGCGCGACCGCGACGTGGCTGGTCACGATCATCCGTGTCGCCGCCGTGACCATCGCCCGCTTCGCGCTCATGGCCGTGCGCGCGATCGCGTGGGCCGCCGTGATGGCCGCTCAGTGGCTGATCGCCATGGGCCCGATCGGCTGGGTGATCGCCGCCGTGATCGCCCTGGTGGCGCTGGTCATCGCCAACTGGGACAAGGTCAAGGCGTGGACGCTGGCCGCCTGGACGGCCGTGCGCACCGCGGTTGCCATCGCGGTCCAGGGCGTGCTGGCCGCAGTCGCCTGGCTCGCCCAGATCCCCGGGTGGATCCTGGGCTGGTTCAACAGCGCCAAGGACTTCGCGGTCCGGGCCATGACTGCCCTCGTCGCCTGGCTCGCCGGGCTCCCCGGCCGCGTCCGCTCGGCCATCGCGGGCCTCCTCGGCGTCCTGCGCAACACCGCCGTGACGGCCTTCACCGCGTTCCGTGCAGCTGCGGCCGCCCGCGTGACGTCGTTCCTCGGCCTGGTCCGCAGCATTCCGGGCCGGATCTCCTCGGCCCTCGGCTCCCTGAAGAGCCTGCTTGTGGGCAAGGGCAAGGATCTGGTCCGCGGCCTGTACAACGGCGTGAAGTCCATGGGCGGCTGGCTCAAGAGCAGCCTGATGTCCTTCGCCAAGAGCATCATCCCGGGCCCGATCGCGAAGGCCCTGCGCATCGGCTCGCCGAGCCGCCTCATGGCCGATCAGATCGGCCGCTGGATCCCGCCCGGCATCGCACAGGGCGCCGAGGACGCGGCCCCTGCCATGAACCGCTCGCTCGCCGGGCTCGTCGACGTGCCCGGCCTGACGTCGGTATCCCGGCCCGGTGCCGCCGGAGGCGCCCGGCAGGCCGTCGACGTGCGGATCACCGTCGACGGCCCCGACGCGGTCAAGCGGCTCATCCGCTCCATCGTCAAGAACGACGGCCGCGGCGACGTACAGACCGCCTTCGGCAGATAGGGGCCCCCACGTGGCGTTCCCCAGCACTCCGCTGGACATCCGCACCGACCTCCAACTGGCAGGCGCGTGGACCAACATCAGCGGCGACGTGTACGTACGCGACCCCAAGGTCATCGCCGTGGGCCGCCGGGACCAGGGCGCCCGCACCGACCCCGGCGCCCTGTCCCTGACCATCAACAACGCGGGCGGCAAGTACAGCCCCCGCAACCCTGTGAGCCCGCTGTACGGACTGATCGGCCGCAACACCCGCGTCCGCGTGTCCGTGCCCGGCACCATCCGCTACCTGGATCTCACCGGGAACCCCGACTCCTACGCTTCCACCCCGGACACGGCGGCCCTCGACATCACCGGCGACCTCGACATCCGATGGGAGGGCGAGGCCTCCTGGTACGCACCGGGCGCCCGCACTCTGATCGGCAAGTGGGAGACAACCGGCGACCAGCGCAGCTACCTGATGCGGATCCAGGACGGGCAGCTGTACCTCTCGTACAGCACCGACGGCACGCTGGCGCAGGCCTTCTTCCACGCCCGCACGCTGCCCGCCCTGCCGCGTCGCGCCGCGCTGCGCGCCACCCTCGACGTCGACAACGGCGCCGGCGGCCGCACCGTCCTCTTCTACTGGGCGTCGACGCTGGCCGGGCCGTGGACGCAGTTCGGCACCACGTCCACGCTCACCCCCGCCATCGCCGTGCACGCAGGCACGGCACCCCTCACCATCGCCCCGACCGACCTCACCTCCTCCACCGCGCCGCGGCGCCCCCTCGAGGGCCGCGTGTACGCCGCCGAAGTCCGCTCGGGCATCGGCGGCACCGCCGTCGCGAACCCGGACTTCAGCGCGCAGGCGGTCGGCGCGACCGGCTTCACCGACGCCGCCGGGCGGGCGTGGACGCTCACCGCGGCGGCGGCCATCAGCGACCGGGAACCGCGCTTCGTCGGCGAAATCGCCTCATGGCCCACGAAGTGGCAGCCCGACGGCTCCGACGTGTGGACCAGCGTCGAGGCCGCGGGCATCCTGCGCCGCTACGGCCAGGGCTCCAAGCCTCTCGACAGCACGCTGCGGCGCCGGATCCCGTCCGGGGCGCCGATCGCGTACTGGCCGATGGAGGAAGAGCGGGGGGCGAGCCGCGCCTACTCTCCGATCAAGGGCGTGAGCGCAGCCGCGATGACCGGGGTGGAGTTCGGCGCCGCCGACACGCTGCCTTCCTCGCGCGCGCTGCCTCGCCTCTCCGCGTCCGCGACGCTGTCCGCGATCGTGCCCACGCACCCTGACCCGGGCCAGTGGCAGGTCGAATTCGTGTACAACGCCGACGACAAAACCCCCAGCGGCTCCGGCCCATGGGCCGAGGTAATCGGCATCTCCACCACCGGCACGGTCCGCCGCTGGGTCATCGGCATGCGCTCCGGCTCCGCCCGCATCTACGGCTTCGACGCCTCCGGCACCGACATCATCTTCCGCACCGTCGGCCTCGGCTCGGACGTCTTCCACGGCTGGGTCAGGATGCGGTTCTGGGTGAGGGCCAACGGCAGCGCGGTCGACTGGCGCCTGGAATTCCAGGACGTCGGCGGCGATGCGGGCGGCCTCGGCGACACCCTCGCCGCCGCCACAGCGGGCCGCGTCACCGCCGTCACCGCCACCTGGAGTGCCCTCACCGAGGGCTGGTCCGTCGGGCACCTGTCCGTGCTGCCCACCGCCGCCAACAGCCTCTACACCGGCTCGGACAACGGCTACGCGGGTGAGACCGCGTGGACGCGCATGCTGCGCCTGGCCAACGAAGAGGGCGTCCCCATCGGCCGGATCGCGGGCCCGCTCACCCCTGAGCGGGTCGGGCCGCAGCGGCCCGAGACGCTGCTGTCCCTGCTGGAGGCGGCGGCCGACGTCGACGGGGGCCTGCTCCTGGAGGACCGCACGCGCGTCGGCCTCGTCTACCGCGACCGCTCCACCCTGTACACCCAGGACCCGGCGCTCACCCTCGCCTACGACGAGCCCGGCCTGGCCTACCCGCTCGAGCCGGTCGACGACGACGAGTCCGTCCGCAACGACGTTGTCATCACCCGCGAGGGCGGCTCGTCGGCGCGTGCCGTCCTCGACGAGGGCCCGCTGTCCGTGCAGGACCCGCCGGACGGCATCGGCCTGTACGACGAGGCCGTCACCCTCGACCTGGACGACGACGTCCAGCCCGGCCAGCACGCGCCCTGGCGCCTGCACCTGGGCACCTACGACGGTGCCCGCTTCCCCGCGGTGTCCGTCATGCTCCACAAGGCCCCCGCCCTCATCCCGGCCGTCCTCGCCCTGCGCGAGGGCGACGTGATCCGCCTGACCGGGCTCCCGCCGTGGGTGTCCTACGACGACGTCGACCTGATCGTGCAGGGCTGGCACGAGGTCGTCGATCTGCACAAGTGGGACATCACGTTCAACTGCTCTCCTGGCGGGCCCTGGAACACCGCCGTCGCCGACCACGCGGTGTACGGCAAGGCCGACACGGACGGCTGCGAGCTCCTCGCCGCGGCGACGTCGTCGGCGACCGAGCTGGACGTGGTGAGCGCGGGCCTGCCGTGGACGAGCGACCCGGCCGAGATGCCGATCCGCATCCGCCTGGGCGGCGAGGTCGTCGAGACGACCGCCGTGACCGCCCTGGCCGACACGTTCACGCGCACTGTGTCGGGAGGGTGGGGCACGGCGTCCAGCGGCCTGGTGTGGGCCACCGCGGGCGGGGCCGCCTCCGAGCGGTCCGTGGACGGCGCCCGCGGCGTCGTCACCCTGCCGAGCTCCGTGAGCAGCATCCGCTACCAGCACATCGTCGGCGGCGTGCAGGACTGCGAGGTCCGGTGCCGGATGCAGGCCGGGCAGGTCTCCACCGGCGCGAGCATCGTCCCGGCCGTGCTGCTGCGGTACGTCAACACCTCGACGTACTACCGGGCCCGCCTCCACTTCGCCGTCAGCGGCGACGTGTTCCTTTCGGTCACCCGCGACACAACGCAGGTCGGCGGCACACCGCAACTCGCCGGCGTCACGTACACGCCATCGGACGAGTTCGAGCTGCGCGTGCGCCTGGAGGGCCACCGCATCCTCATGCGCGCGTGGAAGGTCGCCACGCCGGAGCCGACCGTGTGGCAACACGACGTCACGATCACCTCGAACACGATCGCCGAGGGCGCCGTGGGGCTCACGTGCTCCGGCTTTGCGGGCAACACCAACACCTCGCCCCTCGTGCGGTTCGACAACTTCGAGGTCGTCGGCGGCCAGCGTCTGACGGTCACCCGCTCGATCAACCGTGTTGTGAAGGCGCACGCCGTCGGCGCTGGCGTGCGGCTGGCCCATCCCGCGATCGCGTCTCTGTAGGAGGTCCTCGTGGCGACACCTGTCGAGCAGTGGCTGCCAGGCATGGACGTGACCGCGGGCCGCCTGGAGGCCATGAACCAGCGGTCGACGTTCATGGTCACCAACTTCGGCGCGGACTCGTCCGGGAGCACGAACGCGGCCCCCGGCATCCAGATCGCCCTCGACCTGGCGCGAGATCTCGGCGGCGCGCAGGTGTTCGTGCCGCCCGGCGTGTACCTGATCGGCGCCACCCTGCGGATCTACAACAACACCAAGCTGACGCTGATGGCCGGGGCTGAGTTCCGGCGGAACTTCGCCGGAACGATGCTCATCAACGGGGATAGCGGGCAGGCCTTCGGCGGCTACACCGGTCACTCGCGGATCACCATCGAGGGCGGCCTGTGGAACATGCGCGGCACGACCGTCGGCCTCACGGGCTCGGCCATGTGCATCTCCATCGGCCACGCCACCGACATCGTCATCCAGGACCTGGAGGTCCGCGATACCCCCGGCTTCCACGCCGTAGAGCTCAACTCGACGTCGCACGGCGTGGTCAGGAACTGCAAGTTCAGGGGCTACGTAGACCCCGGAGGGCGGGACTTCTCCGAGGCGATCCAGGTCGACCTGGCGAAGAGCGTCGGTGTTTTTGGCGGTTTCGGACCTTATGACCACACCCCGTGTGAGGACGTCCTCGTCCTTGGCTGCCACTTCGGCGCGTCCGGGACCGCGGGCACGACCGCCTGGCCCCGTGGCGTCGGCAGCCACAGCGCGACGATCACGAAGTTCCACCGCCGCATCCGCATCCTCGGGTGCAGCTTCGAGGGCCTCCTCCAGTACGCCGTGTCCGCGTACTCGTGGGAGGACGTCACGATCGTCGGCAACGCGTTCGTGACCTGCGGCTCCGGGGTGCGCCTGCGGACCGTCATCGCGTCGGATCCCGAGGACACCAAGGACCCGTCCGGCACCCCGACGGGCGGCAGCCAGAACATGCGCAACCTCACCGTCGTGGGCAACACGTTCCGCGACGGGCAGGGCTACGACGAGCCGATCGTGGCCCTCGGCGAGACCACCGGCACCGTCCTGAACGTGTCGATCTCCGGCAACGTCATCGACGGCTCGACGGCGGGCCAGAACGGGATCCGCCTCCAGGAGGCGAGCCGCATCACGGTCGGCGACAACTCGATCAACAACGTGAACGGCTCCGGGATCTCCACGGAGGACTGCAACACCCTGACGATCACCGGCAACAACATCTACAACTGTGCCGGGCACGGCATCACGATCATCGACAACAGCAACTCCAGCGTCACCGGCAACCAGGTCCGCGAGCCGGGTAATAACGGCATCCTCGTGCAGAGCTCGACGTTCGTGCACCTGCGGGAGAACTTCATCCGCTCGCCCGGCCGCGCTACGAACAACACCTGGTACGGGATCCGCCTGTCGACCAACGCCGACAGCATCAACATGTCCGGCAACAAGGTCAGGCCGCACGGCAGCGGCAACGAGGCCGCCTACGCCTTCGCCGCGACGAACACCGTCACCACGCTCAGCCGGTTCGGCAACGACTGGCGCGGCACCTACGCGACCGGCCAGATGCAGGACCTGAGCATCACACCGAACACGTCGGCCACCGACCTCACCTGACTCGCCCGCACCATCTGCCTGCCCTGCGTCTCTCGGCCGGGGCCTCGCTGTATCTGGAGATCACATGCCCGACCAACTCATCCCGACCGTCGGTCGCATCGTCCACTACGTCAGCTACGGCACCCCGGGCGGCGAGTACGCCTCGAAGTGCCGGGCAGCCATCGTGACCGAGCCAGCCCAAGGCGACAGCAACCTGATCGGCCTCGCTGTGCTGAATCCCGAAGGGATGTTCTTCAACCGGTACGTACCGGAGTCGCAAGACGAGCACCGTGGCGGCACCTGGCACTGGCCGGAGCGTGTGTAATGGCCGCCCCGCTGTCCGCTTCCCGGCTGGTTGACGCGCTGCGCGCCGAGGGTGTCCGGGCCGTCGAGGTCGGCGACTGGCGTACGCACAACCGCAATTCGAAGGGTCCGTGGGGCCCGGTGCACGGCGTGATGATCCACCACACCGTGACCAAGGGCGCCGACACCACGGTGCGGATCTGCCGCGACGGCTACGCAGGCCTGCCCGGCCCGCTGTGCCACGGCGTCATCACCAAGGACGGCCGCGTCCACCTCGTTGGCCACGGCCGCGCCAACCACGCCGGGCTCGGGGACGACGACGTCCTCCAGGCCGTCATCGCCGAGCGTGCGCTGCCCGCCGACAACGAGGCCAACACCGACGGCAACCGCCACTTCTACGGCTTCGAGTGCGAGAACCTCGGCGACGGCGACGACCCCTGGCCGGGCGTCCAGGTAGAAGCGATCGTGCGCGCCTCGGCCGCTATCTGCCGCGCGCACGGATGGGGCGCCGACGGGGGCACGTCCGTGATCGGCCACGCGGAGTGGCAGCCCGGCAAGACCGACCCGCGCGGCCCCGGCATCGCCATGGCCGACGTCCGGGCCCGCGTCGCCGAACGCCTCCGCCACCCGGCCTCGTGGTCGCCCGGCACGACCACGCCCACCCCGAAGCCCACCGTCGAGCAGCGGCTGACCGCTCTGGAGAAGCGCGTCACCGCGCTGGAGAAGAAGGAGTCCTGACCATGGGAACTGCAGCGTTCTGGAAGGCGACCGCCGAGCGGGCCGCGCGCACCTTCGCGCAGTCCGTGCTCGCACTCATCACCGGCGACGGGCTTGGCGTCCTCGACGTCGACTGGGGCCAGGCCGCCAGTGTCGGCGGCCTGGCGGCGATCGCCGCGGTACTCACCGGCATCGTCACCAGCGGCGGCCCCGTCGGGCCCGGCCTGACGGAGACCGTGGCCACCGCGGACACGCCGCGCAGGCCCACCTCGATCTGACCGCAGGAGGCCGGAGTGGCTGACGAGCCGACGATCGGGGAGGTCGTCCGCCGCCTGGAGGACGTCCGCCAGGACCTGAAGGAGGACATCCACGGGGTCGTCGCGCTCGTCAACCAGAAGGTCGACGCCGAGATCCTGCGCCTTGGCCAGCAGGCGCAGGACGAGAGGCACACCGCGCTCGTCGACCGCGTTGCCAAGCTGGAACAGCAGGCCGCGGAGAAGGAGCGCCAACGGATCGCCGACCGGCGCCTGATCTTCTTCTCCCTCGTCGTGCCCGTACTGCTGCTGGCGATCCAGCTGTACAACGCCAACCGGGGGGCGTGATGCACAAGCTGCCTCGCCGCGACCCCGTCGCGCTCATCCTCGGCCTGCTCCTGGCCGCGCTCGTCGCCTACATCTGGTGGCAGACCGCCGAGTTGTCCCGCGACCTGCGCACCGCCAACTCCGCGCGCGACGCGCTCGCACGCCAGGTGCAGAGCCTCGGCGAGAAACCTGTCGCAGGCCCGCCCGGGAGCCGCGGCGAGCCGGGGCGCAGCGTGACCGGGCCGCGGGGCCCGAGCGGTCCGGCGGGCGAGCCCGGCGACCCGGGCCCGTCGGGACGCCCGGGCCGCGCGGGCGAGGACGGCAAGAGCGGCGCGGACGGAGCTGCGGGCAAGCCGGGCCCGAGCGGCGAGCCGGGGGTGCCCGGGGCCGACGGCGCGGATGGAGCGAACGGCGCCGCAGGCCCGCCCGGACCGCAGGGCGACCCGGGGCCGGCGGGCCCGCGCGGCGAGCAAGGGCCGCCGGGGGAGCCCGGCCGGGACGGGCAGACCTGCCCGGAGGGGTATTCCCTGCAACCGCCGCCCAACGACCCGGACGCCCTCATCTGCCGCCGCTCCGGGGCGCCGAGCCCCGACCCGTCGCCGGAGCGCGCCCCGCAGACGGTCGCACTTGATCCTCAACGACGCCAGTACGCGTGAACGATGCCCCGGCCTCCGCCTTGCGCGGGGGCCGGGGTGTTTCGTCGTGTCCGGGGTCAGGCAGCGGTGACGACGTCGGCGTGGACGGCGGCCTCCCACTCGGCGAGGAGCTGTTCGTACAGGGCGCGTTGGGCGGTCGTGAGTCGGACGCGGGGGTCTCGCCAGAGGGCGCGGATGTCCTCGTTCACGGCCGCAGCAGGGCGCACGGGACCAGGGCGCTGGGGGTCGGGGGACATGCCTGCCAGCGTAGGCGGTGGCACTGACAGGCCGCCACGGCCTTACACGCCGCGCAGCCGCGCCAGCATGAGCAGCGCTGCGACCGCGTTAGCCGAGCGCACCTCGCCGCGCCCGATCAACTCGGGCACCTTCGCGAGCGGCACCCACTCCCGCCGTGCCGACTCGAAGTCGTCGGCCGGAACTTCGCGGACCTGCTCAGCCTGGTCGGACCAGTACACGCGGTGGTGCGAGGTGGAAATCCCCGGCATCGGGTCAACGGCAAGCAGCAGCTGCATCGGGCCCGGGCGCCAGCCGGTCTCTTCCTCGAGCTCCCTCGCCGCGGCGGCGGCCGGGTCCTCGCCCGCGCCGGTGCCGCCGGAGGGAAGTTCCCACCCCCAGGCATCCGTGATGAAGCGATGCCGCCACAGCAGGAGGGCCTCGTTCGCCTCGTTGACGACGGTCGCGACGGCGACGGGGCGGAGGCGGATGACGGTGTGGTCCAGGTGCCGGCCGTTGGGTAGCTCGACGTCGGCCATGTTGACCTTGAGCCACGGGTTTTCGTACACCGTGCTCTCGCCGAGGTTCTTCCACACAGACACGCCGGGCCGCCTTTCGTCGGGGTGTCTTGCCATCCCAACACAGGTGGCGGGCCCGGGTCACATGGGGATGCTGAGCGTCTCGTCGATCTGCTCCACCACATCCGCCGTGGCGCTCGTGTGGACGGCTGAGAGGCTCCGGCGCAGCTTGCGCAGGCGGTCGCACAGGCGGCGGGACTCGGTGCCCCGCATCGTGTCGAGGACTGTCAGAGCGGTGGCGGCGGCCTGCTCGGCGTCGCCGGCGCGGAGTTGGCAGTCGGACAGCGTGGCGAGCCGGTGCACGCGGCCCCGGTCGTGGGTCTGTACGGCGACGGCCTCGGCCGCGTACGTCGTCGCGGGCGCCATGTCGCCTAGCCGCATGAGGGCGTCGGCCATGTTCGTTTCCAGCAGGCCGGGCTGCACGTACCCCAGTTCGGCGGGCTCCTCTTCGGTCCTGATCTGCCCGGCGGCGGTCTCCGCCAGCGTCATCGCCCGATGCGCGGCCCCCTGGTCGCCCATCCGCGAGTAGGCCTTGGCCTGCATCGCGTGCAGATCACAGCGCAGGGCGGGCGAGATGTGCACGCCCGCGGTGCGGATCGCGGCCTCGGCGAAGGCGACGGCCTGCGCGTACTCGCCCATGAAGAGGGACTGGTTGACGAGCAGCGCGACGACGTACCCGCCGAAGGCGCGGTCTCCGGAGGCCTTGGCCATGCGGAGCGCCTGGTGGAAGTACCGCTGTGCCAGGCCCTGCGCGTCGGAGTCGTACGAGCAGATCCCGGCGATGGCCACCAGGCCGCCGACGGCGCGGTGGAGGTCGCGGCCGGTGGAGTCGGTGTAGGTGCCGCGCAGGAGGGGGGCGGTGTCAGTGGCGAGGAAGCCGACGACGCGGCCGCGCGTGGCGACACCGCCTGCCTTGCGGTACATCCGTTCGTAGTGGCCGCGGGCGGCGCGCAGGAGCTGGACGTCGGAGGCGCCGACGCGGGGTGTGCCGGCGCGGCGCGCGACGTCGGCGTCCTCTGGCGGGTTCTCCCATTCCCATACGGGGCCGACGGCGGGCAGGCCGGTGATCACGGTGGCCTCCTGGAGGTCGGCGCGTTGCTGTTCGTCGCCGCGCCACAGGGCTGCGGCGCGCTCAACGAAGCCGGAGAGCGGGGTGCCGGCGGGGGGCGCGGTGCTGCGGCCCATGCCGATGTCGTCGAGGGTGAGGCGGCGGCCGAGGTGGGCGGAGAAGACATCACGGAGCAGTTCCGGTACGTGGCCGCGGGGGCGCTCGCCTTTGAGCCAGCGGATGACGCTGGCGTGGTTGTAGCGGGTGGGTCGTCCGCCGCCTGCGCGTGAGCCCTGGTTCACGCGTTCGGCGAGTCCGGCGCGGGACATGCCGGACTCGTGCAGGAGGGCGTCGAGCAGGGTGTTCGGCTCCATGAGCGGCCAGCCTTCGCGTAACGGTCGATATACCGAGCGTAGTAGCGAGTGGTTCACACACTGTGTGAACGGACCAAAGCCGATACCCCCTTGCACACACTTCCCACCCCTCTGACCAGGAGCGAACGATGGGGCGCATGAGCAACACTCAGCCCCGCCCCGGCAAGGTCACAGCGGAAGACAGGCAGCTGCTCGCCGCAGCGCAGTGGCTGGCGGAAGCCGACCCTCATCCGCGCAACGTGTGGGCGGACTGGGAGCGGCACGGTGTCGCGCTGCTCCCGCTCGGCCGCCGCTTCGATGCGATTCGCGTCCCGGCTGATCGGGTCCACGACGTGGTGGGCGGCGACGAATCGCAGACGGTGGCCAAGGTGCTGCGCGCCTGGCTGGATGGCCCGGTGATCCGGGACTTCCGCAGCAGCATGGGCCCGTACTACGTGCTCATCGCACCGGGCGCCGACTGGGACGGCCCGGCTGAGCGGCTCACCACCGGCACCTACCTCGGCGTCCCGCGTCCCGGGCACTCGACCATGCTCTCCCGCTGGGTGGTCCTGCCGCCGCATCCCGGCGCCCTGTGTGACACCCGGTGCGTGCGCACTCTCCTCGCGACGGCCACGCCGCTGAGGACGGTGGGCCGATGACGACCGCCGACCCGGACGACTACGAGTTCCCGGACCTGTACGGCGCCTACCGCGAGCACCTCGCCACCTGCCCCCTCATCCACACCGGCCTCCTCACCAACTGCGTCGAGGGCGCCCGCCTCGCCGCCGCGCGGCTGGCAGAGGACTGGCCCGGCCACGGGGCTGCTGGAACGGACCCGCACTTCTGGGGAGCCCGATCCCATGCGTGACGTGACCGAAGCCCTGCGCACGTTCGCCGTCCCCGCGGACAACGCTCTCACGGTGCAGCAGCGGTCCGGCACCGTGTGCGTCTGGTGCCCGCGCACCCTCGACGGAGGCGAGGGCGTCGACCTCGGCGGCGCCGGCGACTGGCGCCCGCACGCCTGCCCCGCCTGCCACAAGATCCAGAGCCGGGCTCTGACCACGTACCTCGACTGGTACGACCACGGCGTCACGTGCATGCGCTGCCCCCTCAGGCCGTGCGAGCGCGGCCGGGCCCTGGCCGCTGAGCACCTGACCGCGCGCGAGCAGTCCGGGAAGCCGCCGCTGTGGTGCGTGCACTGCCGCACCAGCATCCAGCCCGGCGAGCAGGCCCGCCCGCACCTGTGGCAGGGCCTGAGCGGGCCGGTGTACAGCTACCTCCACGCCCGCTCCTGCATGCGGTAGGCGCGCGCCCATCAGCTTCGACCTCTGGCCCTGCGGCTCTGGCATATGCCGCAGGGCTAGAGGTACGTTCTGCAATAGAACACGTGTTCACCCGAACGGGCGATGACCTTGCAGGCCTGTGCCTGTTACACATGGAGTCAGCACCCTGGGCGTGTCGGGTCGTCTCATAGGGTGCCCCCCTCCAGTGACGGCCCGGCACTTGGGACCGCCCTCTGCGCGCTCGTCGCGTGGGGGGCGGTCTGCTGTCTGCGGGGTCTCACCTGCGGAAACCTGTAGATCGTTTAGGAGCGATTTAGGGGGCGACGCCCGGTAGCGGGCCTGTATCCAGGGTGCAGTGAGGGTGCGGCCAGAATGCGCAATCCGTTGGCCGGAGTCGGCGTATTGGCACTCTGACCTGGGTGTTCAGCTTTCTGGCCTCGCGTTCCGCTCCCGCTGGTCACTGGCGACAGCCGCCCTTACAAGGCGGATGTCGGCGGTTCGAAACCGTCCGCGCCCACCGGGTTGAACAGCAGGTCGACGGCCTCTCGGAGTGATCACAGCGATTGCGGTGATCTCCGGGAGGCCGTCGTGCTGTGCCGGTCCTCAGGGCGGAGGGGCCCTAGCGGCGGGGCGGTGCCGACGACGGGTGTGTGCGGCGGTACCTGCGGTCCCAGCGCTCCTGGCGGGCGCGGCGGATCTTGTAGTCGCGGTACGTCGCGGGGCCGCCCATGCCCCCGCCCGCGCCGCCGCCCGGGCCCGGGACGCCTCCCGAACTGCCTGCCGGCGGGCCGGTCTTGACGGGGTGGCGGTCGCGGCGGCGGACGAGCAGATAGACGATCGCCGCGGCGAGCAGCCACAGCAGGGGTTGTTTGAAGCCGAGCACGATCAGGAGCAGGAACAGAGCGACGGTCAGTACGGTCACGGATGCACCTCCGCTTGCTGGACGCGGGGGCCGGGCGCGGAACACCGGTGGATACGGAGGGACCGCGGGGGTTCGGAGCGGGGGCGGCTCCGGAGCGCGGGCCTCCGTCTGCGGGGTCGTACGAGGGCTCATTCGGCTCTCGTACGGGGGAGTCAACGCCCGCCGCCACCGCCTGTCAATGCTCTTCGACGGCCTTGTGACCGGCCTCGTGCGCGTGCTTGAGCCTCATCCGGGTATCCACCGCCTCCGGCCCCGAAACCTGCTCCCAGAAGCGGTGGCCCGTCACGAACACGACCAGCTCGCGCTCCCGTGCGCGCAGCTTCTCCACCTCGGCCTGCTCGTCCGGGGTCCAGCCCGGGGAGGCCGGGCGCTCGACCTTGCGCCAGCCGTGGTCGTCGCTGAAGCCCTCGTGGGGTTCGACCGACCACGGCAGCCGCCTCAGGAGGGCGTGCAGCTCTGATCTGACCTGGTGCAGCTCCTCCTGGCCTGCGAGGAGGTCGCTGGGGAACTCGGGCGGGGGCGACTCGGGCACGCCGTAATGCTACTCCTGTTCGAATTCGATGTGGCAACCTTGACGTATGTGTCGCAGCATCAAGACCCTTCGGCCGCCCGCCATCCCCGAGGAGGCCTCGGAGGACGAGATCCGGGCCGCCGCGCTTCAGTACGTCCGCAAGGTGTCCGGGTTCCGGGTGCCTGCCGCGCACAATCGGGCGGTGTTCGATGCCGCGGTTGACGCGGTGGCCGCGGCGACGGCGGAGTTGCTCGGGGGGATCGAGGTGAGGGGGAGCGGTGCCTCGCGGGTGCGCCCCTGACCCGCCCCTTCCCGAACTAGGGGGCTGCGCCCCCTAGCACCCCCGCTTTATCGGCGCTGCGCGCCTCGCCCTCAAACGCCGGGCGGGCTGATATTGGGGGGTCTGGC
>NZ_JBHYJH010000077.1:0-41503 GCF_042740445.1 Streptomyces sp. NPDC059003
GAGTCCGGAGACGTCGACGGTGACCGTGCCCGCGTGTTCGGTGACGTGCCCCGGGATATGGAAGTGCCGGTCCCCTCCGGCGTGTTCAACGATGAACGCCCAGGTGTCCCGGTGCGCCTGAAGCGTGGCGGCGGAGATGCCCGCGGCTTTGCGGAGGAGCTCACGGTGCTCGCCGTCGGGGCTGTCCCGGCGCGAGGGCTCGTCGCCTGCCGGTACGGGGTCGGCGTGGACGGGCTGTACCGGCTGCGCCGGCTCTGCTGATGACCTGTCGCGGGTGAGGCTGTTGAGTGCCGCCCGGACGGCGACAAGCTCGGTGTTGATACTGGTGAGCGGGTCACGGATGGTGTCGTTGCCGCGAGCAAGACCGTCGCGGACGACGGCACGGATCTCCGCGAGTCCCGTGGTGACGGCCGCGGTGGCGTCCTGGCGGGCTTGGTCGGCGGCGTGCTGCTGGTCGGTGACCCGCTGGCTGAGTACCGCCAGTTCGGTCAGGACCTGGTGGAGCAGGTCACTGTTGTCGTTCCTCTTGCCGAAGATACCGAGGCTTGGCACGAACCCCCCTTTGTCCGGTTGAACTGAAAAGGGTGGCATGCATGGACAAGTCGACAAGTGCGCGAATTGGCCACGCCTCCACCCGTCCCGACGTGCGCGGTCAGTCCGCGTGCGGGTCCGGGGTTCGGCCCGGTCCGGAGAGGAACGCGAAGTCGCAGCCGGTGTTCGCCTGGGTGATCTGGTCGTTGTGGAGCGCGCCGTAGCCGCGCTCGTATCGGTTGGGCGGTGGTGTCCAGGCGGCTCTTCTGCGGCTCAGCTCCTCTTCCGTTACGTCGAGTCGGAGGCTGCGCGCCTCTACGTCGAGGGTGATCGGGTCCCCGGTGCGGACCAGGGCGAGCGGTCCGCCGACGTGTGACTCGGGGGCCACGTGCAGCACGCAGGTGCCGTAGCTCGTGCCGCTCATCCGGGCGTCGGAGATCCGCACCATGTCGCGCACCCCCTGCTTCAGCAGGTGGTCCGGAATCGGCAGCATGCCGTACTCGGGCATGCCGGGGCCGCCCTTGGGCCCGGCGCCCCGCAGCACGAGCACGCTGTCGGCGGTGATGCCGAGGTCCGGGTAGTCGATGGTGCGCCGCATGGTCCGGTAGTCGTCGAACACGACGGCCGGTCCTGTGTGCCGCAGCAGGCGCGGCTCGGCGTTGATGTGCTTGATCACCGCGCCGTCGGGGCACAGGTTGCCGCGCAGCACGGCGAGCCCGCCCTCGGCCGCGACCGGCTCGGCCCGCGGTCGGATCACGTCGTCGTCGTGGACGCGCGCGCCCGCGAGCTGCTCGCGCAGCGTCTCGTGCGCCACGGTGGGCCGGTCCAGGTGCAGCAGGTCGGGGATGCGGGAGAGGAACCCCGGCAGGCCGCCCGCGAAGTGGAAGTCCTCCATCAGATACGTGTCGCCGCCGGGGCGGACGTTGGCGAGGACCGGCACGGTGCGGGCGATGCGGTCGAAGTCGTCGAGCGTGAGCCGGACCCCGGCGCGCCCCGCCATCGCGATCAGATGGATGACGGCGTTGGTCGAGCCGCCCAGGCCGACGACGGTGGTGACCGCGTCGGCGAAGGCGTCCGCGGTCAGGAGGTCCGACAACCTCCGGTCGCGGTGGACGAGTTCGACGATGCGCAGGCCGCTGGCCGCCGCCATGCGGTCGTGCTCGGAGGCGACGGCGGGGATGGACGAGGCGCCGGGCAGCGTGACGCCGAGGGCTTCCGCGGCAGCGGTGAGCGTGGCGGCGGTGCCCATCGTCATGCAGTGCCCGGGCGAGCGCGCAAGCCCGTTCTCCAGCTCGGTCAGCTCGCAGTCGCCGATCAGCCCGGCCCGCATGTCGTCCCAGTACTTCCACATGTCGGTGCCGGAGCCGAGGGTCTCGCCGCGCCAGCGGCCGGGCAGCATGGGTCCCGCAGGGACGAACACGGTCGGCAGGTCGACGGAGGCCGCGCCCATGAGCAGCGCGGGCGTCGACTTGTCGCAGCCGCCGAGCAGCACCGCGCCGTCCACCGGATAGGACCGCAGCAACTCCTCGGTCTCCATGGCGAGGAGGTTCCGGTAGAGCATGGGCGTGGGCTTCTGGAAGGTCTCGCTCAGCGTGGCGACGGGGAACTCCAGCGGGAAGCCCCCCGCCTGCCACACCCCGCGCTTGACCGCCTGCGCCCGGTCGCGCAGATGGACGTGGCACGGGTTGATGTCCGACCAGGTGTTGAGGATCGCGACGACCGGCTTGCCCAGGTGCTCCTCGGGCAGATAGCCCAGCTGACGGGTGCGGGCACGGTGGCTGAAGGAGCGCAGGCCCGACGAGACGCCACTGCCGTACCACTGGTGGCTGCGCAGCGACTCGGGAGCACGGATCGGGGTCGTTCCGTGGGTCATTCCGTGGGTCGTTCCGCGAGCCGGTCCGTCGGTCACAGGGCCCACCCCGCGGCGATCGCGGCGACCTCGGCGCGCCGCTCCTCCGGCAGCGGCCGGCTGGGCGGCCGCACCTCCCGGCGGCACAGGCCGAGTGACGCGAGGGCCTCCTTGACCACGGCGACGTTGTTCGCGGAGGCGTCGGCGGCACGCAGCTCCTCGAAGGGGCGGATCCGCTCCCACACCTTCATCGCCGCCGGGTAGTCACCGCTGCGCAGCGCCGCGAGCATGGACAGCGAGAGGCGGGGGCTCACGTTGACGAGCCCCGAGGTGAAGCCCGTCGCGCCCGCCGAGAAGTACGAGGGCGCGTACGGCTCGGCGAGCCCGGCCACCCACACGAAGCGGTCCAGGCCCGCGTCCCGCGCGAAGGCGGCGAACCGGGCCGCGTCCGGGACCGCGTACTTCACGCCCACGACATTGGGGCAGCCGTCGGCGAGTTCGGCGAGCCGCGCCCCGGGGATGAGGGGATTGCGCACGTACGGGACGACGCCAAGGTCGGGCACGGAATCGGCGATCGCCCGGTGGTAGTCGACCCAGCCCGCTTCCGCCACGTACGGGTGCACGGGCTGATGGACCATCACCATCTGTGCCCCGACGTCGCGGGCGTGCCGGGCGGCGGCCTTCGCGGTGGCCAGATCGTGCCCGACCCCGACGAGGACGACGCCCCGCTCCCCCGCCTCCGCGACGGTCACCTCCGTGACCAGGCGCCGTTCTTCGGGCGTGAGCGCGTAGAACTCGCCGGTGTTGCCGTTGGGCGTCAGCGTGCGCACGCCGCCGTCGAGCAGCCGGCGCAGCAGGGCCCGGTAGGCGCCCTGGTCGACGGCACCCTGCGCGGCGAAGGGGGTCACCGGGATGGCCACCACGTCGGCGAGTGCGGCCCGCTGCGTCTCGTACGTCCTCTGAGTCTCGTACGTCCTCTGCGTCTCGTACGCCATCACGCCCGCCCTCCTTCCTCGCCCGCCACGCGGACAGCCCGCGCTTCCTCGTCCGCCGCGGGGAAGGCTCGCCCCACGAACGACGCGATGTGTGCGTGCAGGGCCCGCGCCGCGCCGTCCCCGTCGCCCTCCAGGGCGAGCCGCAGGATCTCGCGGTGCTCGTCCGCCTCCCGTTCCCAGGACGGCTCGGCGGCCCAGGCGACGGTGGAGACCAGGGCGGCCTGGTCCCGCACCTCGTCGAGCATCCGCCCGAGCAGCGGGTTGCCGCACGGCAGATACAGGGCGCGGTGGAACTCCCGGTTGGCGAGGGAGCGTTCGGCGGTGTCCGCGGCCGCGTCGGCGCGGGCCAGCGCGTCCCCCGCAGCGGCGAGCGAGGCGCCGCGCCGCACCGTCCGCCGCAGCGCCTCCGGCTCGAGGAGCAGCCGCACGTCGTACACCGCACGCGCCATGTCCGCGTCCACCCTGCGCACCGCGGCGCCCTTGTACTGACTCATCACCACGAGCCCCGTGCCGGCCAGCGTCTTCAGCGCCTCCCGCACGGGGGTCTTGGACACCCCGAACCGCTCGGCGAGCTCGGTCTCCACCAGGGCCTGCCCCGGACGCAACTCCCCCGTGAGGATCCGGTGCTTGATCGCGTCCTGGACGAACTGGGTGCGGGAGGGGATCGGTACGGGAACGGAGGTCATGTGTGCCTCTCGGATCTCGCGTATCACGTCTCGTATATGACGTACGACGCCGACGCGTCGAAGGTAGGAGGAGGGCGGCGATGGGTCAACGCTTCTGACAGAGAAAAGGGGTGCCGTACGGTTGGTTCATGATCGACAAATCGACCACACCCCTGCGGGTCCTGTTCTGCATCGGGGTGACCCAGGACTTCTTCTCCGCCCGTGCCGATGAGCGGGCCGAGGTGGCGCGCGTGCTGCCGGACGCCTTCGGCGGGCTCGGCGAGCGGTTCGGGCTCACCGTGCTCGGGACCATGGACGACGACCAGTTGATGGTGGGGGCGTCCGCCGCGTACCCCTGGACCTCGTACATCCTCGCCGACGCGCCGGATCTCACGGCCGTCGCGCGCGTGTGCTCCATCATCCGTGACGCGCCCGTGGGCGAGCACCAGCTGTGGCGGTATCTGCGCATCGAGGCCCGGGTGGGGCGGGAGTTGTTCTTCGGCAATGAGTGACTCGCCCGTTGCCGCGGACTTCGCCGGGCGCACCGTGCTCGTCACGGGTGCCGCTCAGGGCCTGGGCGCGGCCATCGCCCGCTCCTTCCACGCACAGGGTGCCCGCGTGGCCCTCCTGGACTTCGATTCCGCCACCAACGAAGAGACCGCCCGCTCCCTCGACCCGGACGGCGGGCGCGTGCTGCCCGTCACCGCGGACCTCGGCGACCTGGAGCAGGTGCGGGCCGCACAGCAGGCCGTCGTGGACCGGTGGGGCGGTGTCGACGTACTCGTCAACAACGCCGCCCGCGCCCCGATGAGCAGTCTGTGGGAGATCACTCCGGAGGAGTGGGACGGGGTCTTCCGGACCAATCTCACCGGCACGTTCTTCCTCACGCGGGCGGTCGCGGAGGACATGCGCCGCCGGGCGCGCGGCGGACGGATCGTCAACATGGTGTCGGTCGCCGGGCAGACCGCCCGGCCCACCGCGCCGCACTACGGCGCGTCCAAGGCGGGTCTGATCGCGCTGACCCGGGTCTTCGCGACGGAGCTCGCCGCCGACGGCATCACGGTGAACGCCGTCGCGCCCGCGATGATCGACACGCCGATGGTCCGCACGGTCGGCGAGGAGAAGCTGGCGGAGATGACCCGGCGCGTGCCGGTGGGGCGCATCGCGGACCCGCAGGAGGTGGCGGACCTGGTGCTCTATCTGGCCGGCGAGCGGGCCGGGTTCATCACCGGCGCCACGTACGACATCAACGGCGGGGTCCTTATGCGCTGACGCCCGGCGCTTGCCCGGCGTGCGGACGACGCACGCAGGACGCGCGGACGACATGCGGTTGCCGCCCGTGCACGGGCACGGGCGGCAACCCTTCTCATGAGGTCAGGCCATCGGGACAGGGACCGGTCGGCTCGGCGCTCTCCCGCGTGACGCTCACCTCTGGCACGGCGGCGGTCAGATCTCGACTTCGAGGCAGACCAGGCGCTGTTCCTTGCGTGCGGTGAGGGCCGCCGCCCACAGCGACTGGGCGAACGGCGGGATCAGCGAGGTCCCGATCCGGTCGGGGGCGACGAAGCCGTACTTGCCCACGCCGCCCTCCTGCACGCGGATCGAGCGCCGCTGCTTCGCGCTCACCACTCCGGCGTCGAAAATGTAGTAGACGCGCGGCATCTGACCGCCGGTGTCGACCCAGGCGACCACCAGCAGGTCGCCGACCTGGACGTCGAGACCCAGTTCCTGACGGATCTCACGAGCGCAGGCGAGGCTCGGGCTCTCCTCTCCATCGATATGGCCTCCCGGGAGGTTCCAGTACGCCGTGTACACCGGGTTGACCATGAGCACATCACCGTGTTCATCGGTGATGATTGCCCCCGCCGACGCGGCGAGGGGCGGTGCGACAGTATCCATGGCATCTTCCTGACTTAGCCAAGACATGACGTGAGCACCAGCGAAAGGGGCTCGGGCAAGCCCCCCTGGGCTCATAGGCGTACACCTGGTGATAAAGCGGACCGGCAGTCGCCTCCCGTGCGCGGACCCCTTCTCGGGGCCGTCGCCGCGGGCCATGACCTGTTGCTATGGAACAGCCCGGCGTCATGTCCACTGGACATGCCACCGGGCCACGCGCGGAGAACCCGTCTACCTCTCCCGGTGCCCCCACACCGGGAATCAAGCGGACACGGGGCGTTCCGAGCGTGTCGGACCGAAACGACCGTTCTGCGGTGCGGGACTTCGCACCGCGGACAGGGCGCGACAGCTGCCGCACTCGTGGCCACCCTCGACGGGCTCGAAGGCGCCACGCGCTGCCGCGGCCTGTTCATCGTTCCTCCCCCGGCTCCGTGGTCCTGCCGAACCACGGGGTCATGGATCACCTGGTGCACCAGTCGTTCCACTCGCGGGCCGACCAACCCCACAACGCGACGCGGGCGGGCGTGCCCTCCAGAACACCGCAGCTCGGCGCCGTCGCCGACTGAGGTGCCGCAGAGTCGGGTGGCTGCTCACCGACGCCTCCCACCCCCATGCGGGAAGCCCCGGAAACAGGCCGTGAAACGAATGGAACCAACGGGCAGGCGTCGCTCGCCGTCAGAGCCAACCTGCCCCCCGGCTCTGGCGTGAGACAGATCCTGATGCAATATCACACGCGGTGTCAACGATTGAGAACGACGCATGTCACACGCATGTCGTTCTTCTGTTCGTCCGCGGTGCGCCCCGGCAGCCCGCGCGCGCCCGCCCGCAACGCGCGTAGCACGGCGGCGACCTCCGCCGCTATGCCTCCCGGCCGGGCCCCCTGACCTCCGGATTGCGCTGCCGCATCAGCTTCACCACTTCGTCGAGGGCGGGGAGAAGATCACGCAGCGTGTCGATCTGTGCGCCGTCCCCCGTGCTGCGCAGCGCCACGGAGCGGGCACCCAGCTCCTGCAGCACCGCCCGCGTCGCGAGCTTCGGCAGGTCCTCGTTGACCATGCGGCGCAAGTACGCGACGAGCGCCGCCCCTTCCGTGCGGGAGCAGAAGCCCTCCGGTACGCCGAAGAACAGCTCCAGGCGGGCCGCGTGGTCGTGGTTGGCGCCGCGCTCGCCGTTGAGCAGGTTCGACACGTGCTGCGCGGAGATGCCCGTCGCCCGGGAGATCTCCCGCAGCCCGTACGGCTCCTTGCCCGTCGGCGTCGCCTTCAGACGGGTGCGCTGCAGGAAGCGCAGGCGCTGTTGGAACAGCGCCTTGCGGAAGCCCTCGCGCGCGTACTTCTCGCGCGGCTCCTCCTCCGGGGGCTCGCCCGCGAGCAGGGCGCGCACCCGGGCGGGCTCGATGCCCGTCGTGCGGGAGATGAGCGTGACGTCCAGGAGACGGCCGCGGGACGTCCCCAGGCGCCGGGCGTAGGCCTCGACGTCGTCGAGGAGGCGGGCGATCTCGTGTGCAGGCGCCGGTTGGTGGTCGACTGCGTTCACCTGAAGGTCTCCATGGGGCCACCGAACTCGTTGGGCGTCCCTGAGCGTAGCCACCTCGACCGACCCCGGCCAGCGGTGTCCTCAATTGTTGACACGCAACCTGCGCGTGCATCAGGATCTGCGCGTGATCGGCTCGGGGTCCATGCGCCCGATCGCGGCGGTACGGGCCTGCTCCTCCCGGTGCCCGACCGAGCACCGCGATCCCCGCCGTGGCACCGCGCCGGCCGCCGACGACCAGGCCGTCAACTCCCGCCCGCCGCCCGCCCGCCGCCCGCCCTCCGTCCGCCCCGGAACCCGATGCGATGACCCCCACACCTGCCTCTGCCCCTCCTGCCTAAGGCCCTTGATGGATCTCGCGCACCCCTTGCTCCGCCTCGACGAGTACGCCACCGACGTGCCCGCGGAGGGCCACCGCATCCGTGCCCTGGGACCCCTGATCCCGGTGGAACTGCCGGGACCGGTGCGGGCGTGGGCCACCGCCGACCACTCCACCGCCAACGAGGTGTTCCGGCACCAGGGGTTCCGCAAGAACCCGCGCCACTGGGCGGCGTACGCGAACGGCGAACTCCCCGACGGCTGGCCCCTGCTGCGGCTCATCACCGTCGCCGGCATGCTCACCATGGACGGAGCCGACCACCGGCGGCTCAGCTCCCTGGTCAACAGGGCGTTCACCCCCCGCAGGGTGGCCCGGCTCCGGCCCCGCGTCGAGGAGCTCACCGCCGGGCTCGTCCGCGACCTCGCCGAACGCGCCGCCGAGGCCCCGGCGGCACCCGTCGACCTGCGGCAGCGGTTCGCCTTCCCGCTGCCCATGGCCGTCATCTGCGAGCTGTTCGGCCTCACGGACCCGGCCGGCCGACAGCGCCTGGCCGACCACTACGGGGCGCTGCACGACAGCCGCACCACCCCGGCCCGCGCCCAGGAGGCCGACGCCGGCATCCAGGAGGTGATCGACGCCCTCATCGCGTCCAAGCGCGCCCGGCCCGGCGACGACCTCACCTCCGCGCTGCTCGACGCGCACGGCGGCGAGGAAGCCCGGCTCGGCGCCCGGGAGTTGAGCGAGACCCTGTTCCTGTTCCTCTTCGCCGGCCACGAGACCAGCCAGAACCTCATCACCAACGCCGTACGCGGCCTCCTGGAGCACCCCGGTCAGCTCGCCCTCGCGCACGACGGGGCCGCGGGCACCGACTGGTCCGGTGTCGTCGAGGAGACGCTGCGCCGGGACTGCCCGGTGCACACCGTGATGTTCCGCTACGCCGCCGCGGACGTGGACGTGCCGGGCACCAGGGTGACCGTACGGGCGGGCGAGCCCGTCCTGGTCTGCCTGGCCGCCACGGGGCGCGACCACGGCCGGTTCGGGCCGGACGCCGACGCGTTCGACGTGACCCGCGAGGACGCCGACCAGCACCTCGCCTTCGCCCGGGGCGCGCACTACTGCGTGGGCGCGCCGCTGGCCCGGATGGTGGCGGGAACCGCGCTGCACGCGCTGTTCCACGCCTTCGACATGGCGCTGACGGATCGGGACGCGCTGGTTCCGCTGCCGAGTTACGCGTCCAACTCCGTGCGGTCGCTGCCGGTCAGGCTCTCCGCGCGGGCGGCGGTCACGCCCGGCCAAAGGCGCCGGTCGAGCATCTGGTGAGGCTTCGTCGGTGGTCTGGCGAGGCCTCGGCGGTGGTCTGGCGAGGCTTCGGCGGTGAGGTGGTGAAGCCTTCGATCCGCTCTCTGGTGAAGCCTTGCATCCGCAACCTGGCGAAGCCGTGAATCCACCGCTCCTCCCGGGGCGTTGCAGGCGACACGGGCCCCCGGAGCCGCGCCCGACCCGCTTGATAGTGTCTCTGCGCATGTCGGCCTGCACACACCGTCACGTAGGGAGCGTGGAGCGTGCCCGCCACGTCATGGCACCGCCCGCGCCTGACCTCCGCGGTCGACGCCGCCGCCCGTGCCCGGACCGCCGTGCGCAAGCACCGCGCCTGGGCCAGGGCCCGCCGCCGGGCCACCCGCATCATCCGCGTGGACCTCGGACTGCGCCCCGGCCAGGGCCTCCAGGACCTGATCGACGCCGTCGCGCGTGAGCGCCAACGCCCGATCACCGTGCTGCGCCTGGCGCTTCCGCCCCATGTGAGCGGATTCTGCGTCCAGGGACAGGACAAGGACACCGTCGTCGTCACCGCCAACACCAGCGAGCGGCAGGGCCTGCACGTCCTGCTGCACGAGCTGTACCACCTGCTCCGCGGGGCCCCGGCCGCCGACGACGCCCTGCCCGTCGCCGCCTGCGACCTGCTCGGCCTCGGCACGCTCACCGACCAGATGCCCTCGCTGCCCGCCGACGTCGTGCACGAAGTCCTCTCCCGCCCCGCCCAGTTGCGGACCGGGTACGAGGAGGACGAGGAGTGGTCGGCGGAGGTCTTCGCCACGATCGGCCTGCTGATGCTGTCCCTGGACGACGGTGGCAGCCGCACGGGGTCGCTCACCTCGGCCTTCGCCAACCGTTGGTCGGACGTCTGATGGGGTCCGCGCTGTTCACCGTGGTCAACCTGACCATCGCCGCGGGCACGTTCGTCCTGTGCGTCTCCAAGGCCCTCGCGGCCCGCCACGAGCCCGACCTCACGCTCAAGCTCACGGCCTCGGTGCTCGCGCACGCCGCGGTGATCTTCCTGCTCGCCGCCCCGGCCGTCTACCGGCCCGTCGGCGCGGCCCTCGGCTCCCCCAACCTGCCCGCCCTGCTCATCAACTGCGCGACCCTGCTGTGCGTCGCCCACGCCCACCTGATGACACAGCTGTGGCACCCGGCGCGCAGCACCCCCCGCGTGCTGCGCCGCGCCGTCCTCACCTGGACGCCGCTCTACGCGGGCGCGATCGCCGCCATGACCGTCCTCTACGTCCGGGCGGACCTGTCAGGACCCGCACGCCCGATCCGCTTCGCCGCCGCCTACGCGCACGTGCCGCAGGTCGTCGCGCTCCAGCTCGTCTACCTGACGGCCCTGATCACCGGCGTCGTCGCGACCCTGCTCCAGTGCCGGGGCCTGATCGCCCCCTCCCCCGGGCCCACGGCTGCGGAGCAGGGGGTTCGCCCTCCGCCCGAGGGCTCCGGCGCGCTGGCCAAGGACCTGCACCGGTCCGTGGCCTGGTTCGCCGTCGCGCTCGCCCTCGACCTCGCACACGTCGTCTGCTCCCTGACCGCCATGTTCCACGCGGTCGGCGGCGACCACGGCCTCGACCACCTCGCCGACTGCGCCTGGCTCGCGACCATCGCCAGCGGACTCGCCGCCAACCACGGCCTGGGCCGCCTCACGGTCACCGCACGCCGCGAGGAGCGCCGCGACTACCAGACCCTGCGTCCCCTGTGGCGCACCGTGGTCCGCGCCAACCCCCAACTGGTGCTGGCCCCCGGGCTCCTGTGGAGCGGCTGGGACACGCGCATCGCCCTGTCCCGCAAGCTCGTCGAGATCCGCGACGGCGCCCGCAGCCTCAGCCCGTGGATGAGCGACGCGCCCGCCCGCGCCGTGGCGCACCTGGCCCGCGGCGACGGCGGTTTCACCGCGGCGGACGTGGTGGCGGCCCAGGCCGCGGCGACCCTGCTGTACGCCGCCGGGGCGCGCGGGGACGGCGAGCCGCCCGCGGACATCCGTCTCGCGGCGCTGCCCGGGGAGGACGTCCCCGCCGCCGCGGAGCGCGCGCACCTCGTGCTCGTCGCCCGGTACCTCAGCCATCCGGTCGTCACCGAGGCGGTCGCGCTCGTCCGGCGGGACCCGGCGGCGTACGACGTCACGGCGCGCCGGTGAACAACGGGACGAGCCGGCGACAGGACCCCGGTCACGGCCTCTCGGTGACGGCCGCGTCCAGGAGCGGGCCGAGCTCCTGGACCACCGTCGTCAGCGCGCGTACGTCCCGCTCGGCGCGGGCGATGAGCAGTGCCCCCTCGACCGCGCTGATCATGAGCGTGGCCAGGGCGTCGGCCCGGCCCGCCGGGACGCCCATGTCCGTGAGCGCCCGGGCCACCGGCCGCGTCCAGCGGGCGAACGCCTCCGCCGCGGCGGTCCTGGTGGACTCGGCGGTGTCCCCGCAGTCCACGACGGCCGCGGCCACGGGGCAGCCCGTCGTGGCGCCCGGCGCCGCCTGGAGCTCGTCGGTCCACTGCCGCACCATCTCCGCGAGCAGCCCGCTCGGCGTGGGCTCCGGCAGCGCGTCGAGGAACCGGGCGACGCGCTTGGCCGCGTAGGTCCCGCCCCACTCCACGGCCTCGTTGACCAACTGCTCCTTGCCGCCGGGGAAGTAGTGCTGGAGCGAGCCGCGCGGCGCCCGCGCGTGGGTGACGACGTCCCGCAGCCCGGTGGCGGCGACGCCGTGACGGCGCATCAACTGGGCCGCGCTGAACACCATGCGCTCACGCGGCCCTCGCTCGGACCCCATTGTCGGCCTCCCAGGTCGTACGGTGCGTGGCTCGCACCTTCCATGGCGCGCGGCCTTCGCGGGTCGCGGCCCAGGTCAGCTTAGGCAGCCGCATTCCCCGTGCCGGGCGCCGCGTCGCGGGCTACTATGACGAGTGTCATAGAAGACGAGGTCGATGGCGCATCGAGTGGGCCAGAGGCGGGGTGTGCAGTGGACGTGGGATTCCTGGGGCTCGGTGTCATGGGGCAGCCCATGGCGCTCAATCTGGCCCGTTCCGGCGCAGAGCTGATCGTCTGGAGCCGCACCGCCGCCAAGGCCGAGCCCCTGCGCGCCGCGGGGGCGCACGTGGCGGCGGGACCCGGCGAGGTCCTGGAGAAGGCGCCCGTCGTCCTCCTCATGCTGGCCGACGGCGCCGCGATCGACGCCACGCTCGGCCGCGGCACCCGGGAGTTCGCGGCGCGGGTCGCCGACCGCGTCGTCGTGCACATGGGGACGACGTCGCCCGCGTACTCCCGCGGGCTCGAGGCGGACATACGCGCGGCGGGCGGGCGGTACGTGGAGGCGCCCGTGTCCGGCTCCCGCACACCCGCCGAGGCCGGGCGGCTCGTGGCGATGCTGGCGGGCGAGGCGTCGGCGGTGGAGACGGTACGGCCGCTGCTGCGGCCCCTGTGCCATGAGGCGTTCGTGTGCGGCGACGTGCCGAACGCGCTGACGATGAAGCTCGCGGTGAATCTGTTCCTGATCACGACGGTCACCGGGCTCGCCGAGTCGTTCCACTTCGCCGAGCGGCAGGGCCTCGACCCGCGGCAGTTCCTGGCCGTCCTCGACGCCGGGCCGATGGCGAGCGGCGTGTCCCGTATGAAGGCGCCCAAGCTCCTGGAGCGCGACTTCGCCGTCCAGGCCGCCGCCCGGGACGTCCTGATGAACAATCAGCTGGTCGCCGACGCGGCCCGCGCCTCCCAGCTCGCCTCGCCGCTCCTGGACGTCTGCCACCGGCTCTTCGCCGACACGGTGGAGCTGGGGCACGGTGGCCTCGACATGGTGGCGGTGCTGCACGCGATCGAGGCGCGGACGGACCGCACGGCGCCCCCGGAGCAGCGGGCCGACCGCACGGCGCCCCCGCGGTGAGGGTCAGCGCACCAGGCCGCCCAGGATGCCCACCCCCTCCGCGATGTCCGTCGGCGTGCTGGCCGCGTACCCGAGGACCAGGCCGGGCCCGTACGGGCGCTGGGTGTGCCAGGACAGGGGCTGGACCTTCACGCCGTGCTCCAGGGCAGCCGTCGCGAGGGCCATGTCGTCGCCGACGGTGCCGTCCTCGAAGGTGACCATCAGGTGCAGGCCCGCCGCGGCGCCGTGGACGACGGCGCCCGGGAGGTGGGCCGCGATGGCCTCGATCATGGTGTCGCGGCGGACGCGATGGCGTTTGCGCAGGAAGCGGAGGTGGCGCTCCAGCTCGCCGGACTCCATCAGGTGGGCGAGGACCAGCTGCGGGAGTGCCGCGTTGCCGAGGTCGGCGAAGCGCTTGGCGTCGGCGAGGGCGCCCAGATGGCGGCGGGGCGCGAGCAGCCAGCCCACGCGCAGCGCGGGGGCGAGGAGCTTGGAGACGCTGCCCGCGTAACAGACGTGGTCGGCGAGCGTGGACCGCAGGGCCGGGACGGGGGGCCGGTCGTAGCGGTGCTCGGCGTCGTAGTCGTCCTCGATGATCAGGCCGCCGTCGCGCGTCCAGTCGGCGAGTTCGCGGCGCCGGACGCCGTCGAGGACGACGCCCGTCGGGAACTGGTGGGCCGGGGTCAGCAGGACGGCCGGGGCGCCGGTGGCGCGCAGCTCGTCCACGCGGATGCCCCGGGCGTCCACCCGGACCGGCGGTGTCCTGAGCCCTGAGTTGTGCAGATGCTGGCGCAGGCCGAGGGAGCTCGGGTCCTCGATGGCCACGTCCGCGACGCCCTCCGCGTGCAGCAGGGTCGCGAGCAGGCCGAGCGCCTGGGCGGTGCCGGCGACGATCAGGACCTCGTCCGGGTCCGCCGCGATCCCCCGGTTGCGGGCCAGCCACCGGGCGACGGCACGGCGCAGCGCCGGGGTGCCACGGGGGTCGCCGTACCCGAAGTCCGAGGGCACCAGGTCGGCGAGCACGGACCGCTCTGCCCGCAGCCAGGCCGCGCGGGGGAACGCGGCGAGGTCGGGCAGGCCCGGCGACAGGTCGATGCGGGCGGGCGCGGCGCGCAGGGCGTCGAAGACGTCGGTGGCGTCCGGGTCCGAGAACAGGGCGCGGCCGGGCGACGCACCGTCAGGACTCCCCATACCGGTGCTCCCCGTACCGGTGCTCCCCGTACCGGTGCTCCCCGTGCCGATGCTCCGCGCACCGAGGCCTGTCGGGCGCCTCAAGGGCACGGCCACCACGACCGTTCCGCCCCTCCCCCGCCCCGCCACGTGCCCGTCCTCCGTCAGGCGCCGGTACGCCTCGGTCACCACGCCCCGGGACACGCCGAGCTCCGCGGCGAGCACCCGGGTCGCGGGCAGCCTGCTCCCCACCGGCAGCAGGCCCTCCGCGACCGCGCGCCGGATCTGCCGCGCCAGCCAGTCGGCCATGCCGCCCTTCGGGGCCTCGGCGGTGTTCAGCTGCAGAAAATCGGAGGCGGAGCCCGGGACCGATGCCGCAACGGAACCCGAGGCAGAACCCGAGTCAGCCGTTATGGACCTGTCGAAAGGAGATCCATTGGACCTGTTCATGGATCCATTGTCGCGCCAGAGTCAAGGCATGGAGTTTCTGCTGACCTCGCTCGTCATCACCGCGACGCCGGGCACCGGGGCCCTGTACACGATCGCGGCCGGTCTCTCGCGAGGCGCCCGCGCCAGTCTCGTCGCGGCCTTCGGCTGCACCCTCGGCATCATTCCGCACATGCTGGCCGCGATCACGGGCCTCGCCGCGCTCCTGAACGCCAGCGCGGTGGCGTTCCAGACGCTCAAGTACCTCGGAGTGGCGTACCTCCTCTACATGGCGTGGAACACGCTGCGCGACAAGAGCGCGCTCACCGCCGAGCGCGACAGCGCGCCGCGCTCGGCGCGCGACGTGATCGTGAACGCCGTCCTGGTCAATCTCCTCAACCCGAAGCTCACGCTGTTCTTCTTCGCGTTCCTGCCGCAGTTCGTGCACGACGACGACCCGCACGCGCTGCTGCGCATGACCGAACTCAGCCTGTACTTCATGCTGTTGACGTTCGTCGTGTTCGCCGCGTACGGGAAGTTCGCCGCGGCGATGCGGGACCACGTCATCACGCGTCCCCGGGTGGTGGCCTGGCTCCGGCGCGTCTTCTCGGGCGCGTTCGCCGCGCTCGCCGCCAAACTGGCCTTCTTCTGACCGTCGCTCCCGACGACGGCCCCCGACCGCCGCTCCCGCCCCTGACCGCCGACTCCCGATCGGAACAACCACCGTGTACTTCCAGCACTCCAGCACCGTGTGGCAGGACTTCCCCGCCCTCGTCCCCGGCGTGATCCACGTCAAGGGCATCACCCCGGACGCCGTCGTCGACGGCCCGGTCGCCGAGTTCAACGCGACGGCAGCGTCCCGCCTGTCCGGCACCACGGAGGCCCAGCTGCCCGAGGTCCAGGCCTGGCGGCGGGCGTTCTCGGCGATGGGGCTCAAGCCCACCCAGTACCGGTGCGCGTCCGAGGCGCTGCTCCGGCGCTTCCGCAAGGAGGGCTCGCTGCCGCGCATCCACCCGCTCATCGACCTGTGCAACGCCGTGTCGCTCGCGTACGGCATCCCCGTCGCCGCCCTCGACCTGTCCCGCGTGTCCGGGAACCTCGAAGTGCGGTACGCCGAAGGGGACGAGGCGTACGAGACGTTCGCCGGCGACATCGAGCGGCCCGACACCCGTGAGGTCGTCTTCGTCGACGACGAGCGCCGGGCCCACGCCCGACGGTGGACCAACCGGCAGAGCGGCTACTCGGCGGTGCGGGAGGCCACGTCGGACGTCCTGATCGTCTCCGAGGCGCTGCACGACTGCGCGTACGAGGACATGACCCGTCTCGTCACGTCCCTCACCCAGGCGCTGCGCACCGTCTGGCCGGTCACGCCGACGTCGGCGGTGCTCGGCCCGTCGGCGCCCCGGTTCACCTGTTGACGAAGCCCGCTGCTGACGAAAGCCGCTGTCTGACGAAGGCCGCGCGGAAGCCGTTCGGCGCCGCGCGGCTCAGTCGTTGCTGACCAGGACCGTCAGGCGGTAGTTCAGGTCGTCGCCCCATTCGATGTTGACCCAGATGACGTACTGCCCGTCCCGCGCGGCCACGTTGTGCACGGTCATCCGCGCGGCCCCGACGAACGGGTTCCCGCTGCCGTCCACTTCCGTGATCGACGCGACGATGCTGCTGGTCCTGAAGGCGACGGGCGAGTTGATGGGCTGGACGAAGCTGCCGCGTCCCCTGCCGTTGAAGACGCGCCGGATGACTGTGCTCACTGCCTACCCCTCCCACTGGCTGAATTCCGCGCTGTGTTCCGCTCAGACCGCGTCGGCCCGGACTTCGTCGTCGTCCTCGGCCTCGCGCACCTGGGGCGCCGCGGCGGCCTGGCCGCCCGCGTCCGCGGCCTGGTCGTCGTCGGCCACCGACGCCCTGAGCGGGGCCACGCCCTGCTCGGCCGGCTCGTCCTGCCCGGCGGCGGCCACCCTCGGGGCACCGTCCCCTGCCTGCGTGCTGCTCACCCACGTCCCCCTTCCCGTGACGCCCCGGCCGCGGGTCGGGGCGGCCGGGCGCAGGCATCGTCCTGCCGCGGAATCGCTTTCGTCCACAGCGATAAGCCGCCATCCTCATATGCCGGAGTCACCGCCGAACTTCACTGGCGGTCACCGGTGGTCAGCGGCCGTACTCCACCAGGCTCGTCGGCAGCACCACCCGCCGCGCCCCCTCCGCCACGACGACCGCCGCGGCCGCCCCGGCCCGCATCGCCCGCGTCGTCCGCATCCGCTCGACCAGCAACCGCCCCGCCGCACGCCCGAGTTCGTCACTGTCGTACGCGACGAGGGTGAGCGGCAGGCCGAGCGCGTCGGCGAGCTCGAAGTCGTCGAAGCCCGCGAGGGCGGTGTCGGTGCGGGCCGCGCGGATGGCGCGGAACGCTCCTATGGTGTTGCGGTTGTTGGAGCAGAACAGCGCCGTCGGCGGGTCGGGCAGGGCCAGGAGCTCGGCGGCGGCGCGCTCGGCCTCATGGGTCTGGCTCTGGCCCTGGCGCACCAGGCGTTCGTCGGCCGTGCGGCCCCCGGCGGCGAGGGCGGCGCGGTAGCCCCGCAGGCGCTCGGTGCCGGTGTGGACCGCGGGCGGTGAGCCGAGGAAGCCGATGCGGTGGTGGCCGAGCGCGACGAGGCGGGCCGTGGCGTCGCGGGCGCCGCCGAAGTCGTCGACCAGGACGCAGTCGGCGGCGAAGTCCTCGGGCGGACGGCTGGCGAGCACCACCGGGACGCCGTCGGCGGCGGCCGCCGCGAGGTGGCGGTGGTCGGACCCGGCGGGCACGGCGATGATGCCGTCCACGCGCCGGGCGACGAGGTCGGCGACCAGGTCCCGTTCGTGCTCCAGGTCCTGCCGGGTGTTGCCGATGACCGTCTTCAGACCGTCGCCCGCGACCACGGAGTCGACGCCCAGGGCGAGCCGGGAGTAGAAGGGGTTGGCGAGGTTGGTGACGACGAGGCCGACCAGGCCGGTGCCGCGTCCGAGGCGGAGGCTGCGGGCCACCTCGTTGGGCCGGTAGCCGAGCGCGGCGGCGGCCGCGCGGACCCGGTCGCGGGTCGCGGGCAGCACCCGCGGGTCGTCGCGCAGCACGCGTGACGCGGTCATCGCGCTGACCTCGGCCCGCTCGGCGACGTCCCGCAGCGTGGGCTGACCGCTCCTGGGGTCACGAGGGGATGCGGGCATGGTGACGCCTTCCTTTCCCAGTCACGTCCGGGAGTACGCGGTCTCAGCGCTCCCCACCCGCGTACACCGCCGCCCCCACCAACCCCGCGTCCGCACCGAGCGCCCCCGCGCACAGCCTGACCGGAGTATCCCCCAGACCGGCGCGCAGCGCGGGCCCGACCACGTCCCAGGACCCGGCCATGCCGCCGCCCACCACGAGCGCCGTGGCGCCGAAGTCCCCCACGAGCGGGGCGAGTACGCGCCCCAGGGCCGTCAGGGCCTCGTCGACGACCCGGGCCGCGCGCGCCTCGCCCGCCCGGGCCCGCGCGGCGATGTCCCGCACGTCCACGCCCGGGTCGCCGTAGCGTGCGAGGAGCGCCCGCCGCGACACCACGTCCTCCAGGGGGCGGCCGTCCGCCTCGGCCAGGTCGATCCGGCCCAGCGGCGGCACGCCGGGACCGTCCCGGCACACGGCGCCGTCCGCGAGGAAGGCGGAGCCCACACCCGTGCCCAGGGTGATGCCGACGCACCGCCGGTGTCCGCGCGCGGCGCCCGCGTGCCACTCGCCGAGCGCGAAGGCGTGCGCGTCGTTGAGGAAGACGACGCCCGCGGGCCGCGGCCAGACGCCGTCGCGCAGCACCGAGCCCACGTCGATCCCGTACAGGTCGTCGAACTTGCCGACGCCCTCGAAGCGGGCGATGCCCTTGTCGTAGTCGAAGGGCCCCGGCACGGCCACGCCCCACGCCGAGCCCGCCGCCGCGTCC
Source organism: Streptomyces sp. NPDC059003 (assembly GCF_042740445.1). Lineage (NCBI taxonomy): Bacteria > Bacillati > Actinomycetota > Actinomycetes > Kitasatosporales > Streptomycetaceae > Streptomyces > Streptomyces sp. NPDC059003. The sequence goes on from NZ_JBHYJH010000077.1 coordinate 18,500, forward strand.
AGGTCCGTGGCGCAGCGGACCACCGTGCCGAGGACGTGCTCGGCGGTGCCGCGCGCGTCCACGTCACGGCGCACGCGGCGCAGCACCCGGGCGCGGCCCGGCGCACGGCCCCGGCCCGTCTCGACGAGTGCCGCCGTCACATGGGTGCCGCCGAGTTCCAGGACGGCTCTCATGCGGCGGCGCCGCGGACCAGCGCCTTGACGACCTTCACGGGACCGCCCCGCGCGACGATCCGGTAGGCGCCGACCGCCGCGGGCACCGTCAGCGTCTCCGCGTACGACAGCGGATGGCGGTCCCCGGCGGCCGTGCGCACCTCCACGCCCTCGCCCTCGACGACGTTCAGGACGTGGAAGCGCCCGTCCGTGTCGTCGGCGGCGACGGCGCCCGCGTCCAGGACGTAGCGGCGTACCTCGTAGAACATCTCGTCGAGGGCGCCGATGCGTTCCTCGCGCCATCCGGCGCCGCCGCGCAGGGTCCTCGGCTCCTGGATCAGGTCGCGGGCGACGGCATCGCCGCGGCGCCCGGTCTCCAGGTTCGCCAGGCCGTGCTCGTAGGGGAGCTGGCGCGGCCGGCCGTCGGCGTCGAGGCGCAGCCAGTCGTAGAAGCGCAGGCTGTACAGGTACGGTGTCGCGCTGATCTCCAGGACCAGGTTGCCCGCGCCGCTGGCGTGCGGGGTGCCCGCCGGGATCATGAAGAGGCGGCCCTGTTCGGCCGGGAACGTCAGGACGTGGTCCTCGGGGTCCATCGGCACCCCGTCCCGCGCCGCCTCCTCGACCTCCTTGCGGAACAGGTCGAGGTCGGCGTCCTCGCGCAGGCCGAGGAAGACCCGCGCCCCGGGGCCGCCGACGGTCAGGTAGTACGTCTCGTGCTGGGTGTAGGCCCAGCCGAACCGCTCGCGCATGTACGGCTCCCGTGGGTGGCAGTGCACCGACAGGTTGCCGCCGTCGACGGTGTCGAGGTAGTCGAAGCGGATGGGGAAGGACGTGCCGAACCGGGCGTGGACGTCCGGGCCCAGGAACGCGTGCGGGTGCAGGACGCACAGGAGCTGGAAGGGGATCTCGGCCTGTCGGTCGGGTCCCGGCCCGATCAGGACGCCCGCCTCGGGCGCGATCAGCTCGTAGCCGAGCGCGGTGTTGCGGGCGGCCGGGGCGAAGCCGAGGGTGCGCTGGGCCCAGTGGCCGCCCCACGGCGTGGAGTTGAAGTAGGGCCGGGTCCGCACGGGGCGGCGGGCGAGGCCGGCGAGGGTCGCGCGCAGGCCCGCGCCGTCCAGGTACGTGGGCCGGTCGGGTTCCTGTACGTCGAGCCAGGCGTCGACGCGCGGGGCGAGGGCGTCGCGGTGGCGGTCGAGCATCGGCCAGTCGATGTAGAACAGGCGTCTCAGGTCGGCCGGTTCGCCGGGAAGCCCCAGGTTCCGCCCGGTGCCCGCGACGACGGCGGCCTCCGCGTGCCGCTTGGGCACGTCGGCGTACCAGAGCGCGTCGTGCGGGACGAGCGCGGCGCCGGGCCCGTACACGAGGAGCAGGGCGTCGCCGGGCCGCTCCGCCTGCGGGAGCGCGTCGAACAGGGCGCGAAAGGGGGCCTCGGCGAGCCGGCAGTAGTACGGGTCGGCGGCGCCGTCGTCGGTGCGGTGGCGCACGGCGTGCGGGGGCGCGTAGTGCGCGCGGACGTCGAGTGTGCGCACCGGGACGCCCGCGGCGGTGAGTTCCTCGGTGAGGCGGGCGGCGAGGAGGTCGAAGTCGGCGGTCGGCGGCCCCTCCACGGCCACGGTCGTCGGGGAGGCGGGCAGCTGTGCGGCCACGGCGCGCCAGCCGGTGACCATCACGGCCCCCGGCGCCGGGCCGTAACGCGGGTCGAGCGCGTACACACGGGCTCCTTCGTGCGGGGTTCAGGGACGGACGAAAAGCACGGCTGTCGTCCCTAAAGGAGGAATGCCGGCGGTCACCTCGCCTTCCCTGCACGCCAGTTCCGCACGGGTGCGCCCGTCGCCGACGGTGCCCAGGTAGTCCGCCCGGTGCGCGGCGGCCACCGGGAAGCGCACCCGGACGGGGCAGTCCACCGGCTCCTGGGCGAACGACTGGAGCCGCAGGAGCACCTCGCCCGGCCGCGGAGCGGTCATCCCCACGAGCCGCACCCTGGCGTCGCCGAGCTCGGCGAAGGAGTGCGAGGCCCGGGCCGCTCCCGAGGCGCCCCGGGCCCGCACCGCCCTGAGTGGCCTGCTCCAGGCCGCCGCCGTGCGCGGTCCGAGCCCGAGACCGACCACGGTCGGGGCGCAGGCGACGCTGTAGCGGAAGGTGAACTCGAAGCCCTGCTCGCTGGGGAAGTTGGTGTCCCACAGGTTGTTGTGGATCCAGGAGAAGACCGTGGCGGGCTCGTCGTGGCCCATCGTCTTGGGGAACGGGGCGTAGGGCAGCGCGATGTTGCCGAACTGCACGAGCGGCGCGTCCTGCGTGGACCAGGCCACCGACAGGTTCTCGTCCTCCAGGGTGACCCAGCGGCGTACGGCCCGCATGTGCAGGGCGGATCCTGGCACCACCGGCAGTCCGGTGCCGGTGACGCCGCCGGACGCCTCCATGCGGACCACGGGGTGGTCGAAGGCGAAGGGGAACGCGAAGTAGGCGCTCTCCTTGCCGAGGGTGCGGTCCTTGTCCAGACGGTTCTCGATGTCGAGCCGTGGCACGCCGCGCGGCAAGGTCAGGGTGACGCGCAGCCGGTTGGCGCCCGCGGGGCGGGTCTCGTACGTGATCGTCTCCGCGGTTGCCGTGGAGTGCCGGGCGATGAGGGCGGCGGGCGGTGCGACGGCGCGGCGGCCGAGGTGTTCCAGGCGGTCGGAGGCCGTGGTGCGGCTGGAGTTGTGGTTGAAGGCGCCTGCGGTGGTGTAGCTGTCGTGGACGTAGCCGTTGAAGCCGACGACGGCGTCCGGGCGGACCAGGTCGCGCCCCGTCGCCTTGTCGATCACCGAGGCGACGCAGGCCTGCGCCAGGTCGACGCGGACGGCGAAGTGTTCGTTCTCCAGGAGCGTCGGGTCGGGGTGTGCCGCCGCGTGGGCCGCGGTCTCGGCGGGGTCCTCGCGCTCGGTGCCGCCGGTGGGGTTCCAGCCGGTGGCCGCCTTCACGACGGTGGCGTCCGCCCGCTCGGCGGCGCCCGCCGCGTCGGCCCTGACGTCCAGGCGCACCGACCCGGCGGGCGGCACGTCGTCGACGCGCACGAGGAGGAACCGCCCGGCGTCCCGGTGGTCGTCGTTGGCCTGGGGCCGCTCCTCGTGGGTGAGCCGGTGCCCGTCCCGCGCGTCGTGCACGGCGACCGCCTCGTCGAGCGGGGCGCTGCTCTCCGGCAGGAAGATCCGTACGACGTCGGTGCGCGGCCAGGAGCAGGTGTTGACCACGTGGTACGTCGCCAGGGCGCCAGGTGACGCGGTGAGCCGCTGGCCGAGGCGGGCGCTCGCGCGGTGCAGCAGCGCCTGGCCGTCGTCGTGGGCGCGCAGGGCCTGCCCGTACTTCCAGTGCCACTGGTGCTCTCCGGAGTGCCCTCCTTCGTCGCCGTGGGTCCATGGGTCGCCGGCGCCCCAGGTGTGCTCGTCGAACAGCGACACCGCTTCGTAGACCGCGGCGGCGTCCCGCGTGTCCTCCTCGGCCCCCGTGGCGTCGAGGAGGGACGCGAACACGCCGATGGTCTGGGCGTCGGCGACCACGGACTGCGCGGTGCGGGCCAGGGACAGCGGCCTGGCCCCCGCGCCCACGCCGTCGACCCACCAGTCCGTCCAGTCGCCCTCGAAGGTGCGGATCTCCGCGCCGAGCCTGGCTTCGGCGTCGCGGAAGAAGTCCTCGTTGCGGGAGAGCCTGAGGCGCGGATAGGCCCAGGTGTCGTTCCAGCGGCGCACGGTGTCGGCGATGATGCGGCGCGGCGGCGCGTTGTCGCCGAACTTGCCCTGGACGCGCAGGTGGAGCACGTCCCAGGGGTACGGTTCGCGCTTGACGTCCGCCTGGTCCATGGCCCAGCCGAAGATGCCGCCCCGATAGGGGTAGGGGTGGGTGGCGAGCGACGTCAGATAGGCGGGCAGCAGGTCGTCGACGTCCCCGTACGCGGTGTCGAAGCCGAGCAGCGGGCCTTCCATGTACGCGAGCCCGTGCGGGGTGTCGGTGACCCACACCAGGACGCTGTTGCCGCTGGGCGCCCGCCAGCGGAACAGGCGGGGCAGCTTCTCCCCGCCGACCAGGTGCGGCACGGACCGTCCTGCCCAGTTGTGGGCCACGGACAGGTACTTCACGCCCGCGGCGGCGAGGGCGTCGACGAGGCCGACGACGGCGCCGGGCACGTCGGTCTGCATCGCGGAGGTGAGGGTGACGCCGTACCGCTCGCGTACGTCCCGTGCCAAGCGCAGGAGTTCGTGCAGTTCGTCCGTGGAGCAGGTCTCGGTGTGCAGGTTGAACGGCAGCGCCGTCAGCTCGATGCGCCCCTCCCCCACCCGGCGCATCAGCTCCTCGACCTGCTCCGCGGGGCGCGCCGCGGCCCACTGCTCGAAGGACCACAGCGACTCGACGCACCACCGGAACTGGGACTCGGTCGGCCAGTCGTCGGTGGCCCGGGTCAGTTCGAGGCAGGAGTCCAGGAACGACAGGTGCTCGCCCAGGACCTGCCCCTGGGGGTCGGTGTAGCCGATGTCGAGGTGGGAGTGGTGCACCAGGTGGACGGTCCACTTGCGCTGCGGAGTCAGCGGCACCTCGATGCCGGTCCCGCCGGGCACGCCGACAAGGACCCGCGTGGGCTCGTCCACGGCGGGCAGCAGGAGCCGCACCGAGCCCCCGGGCCCCGCGACGCGCTCCGCCCGCACCGCCGCCCCCGACTCCGTGCGCACCTCCAACCCCTCCGGCACGGGGGAGCCGTTGACGGGCTCGACCCGCACCGACTGCAGCAGCGTGCCGTCGTCCGCGTACCGCATCAGGGGCTCCTCGGTCAGCCTCAGCGCCCGGTCGTTCAGGGTGCCCTCGGCGGTGACCACGCCGGAGCGGAGGCTGGCGCGGATGCGGTCGTTGTCCCAGTCGCTGGTGCGGACCAGGGCCCGTGTGGTCATGCGGCGTCTCCCGGAGCTCGTACGGATCGGTCAGCGGGCGGAGGCGGTGATGCCGCGCAGGAACAGGCCGCGGAACACCAGGAACAGCAGGAGCGTGGGCACGGACACGACGAGCGCCCCGGCGAGGATCACCGGCGGTCCGCTCGACGCGTAGGAGTTCTTGAGGGTGGTCAGGGCGGCCATCACCGGCTGGACGTCGCCGCTGCGGCTGAGCGTGATGCCGAGCAGCAGGTCGTTCCAGACGGCCGTGAACTGGAAGATGAAGGCGGCGCCCAGGCCCGCCCGCATCAGCGGTACGTGGATGCGCCAGAAGATCCGGGTGAAGGACGCGCCGTCGATGAGGGCGGCCTCGGTCAGCTCCGGCGGCATCGTGGTCATCTGGTTGCGGATCAGGAAGAACGCGAACGGCACCGCCCAGGCGACGTACACGAGCATCAGGCCGAGCCGGGTGTCGTACAGGTTGGCGTCGGCGTACAGGCCGAACAGCGGCGCGAGGAAGATCTGCAGCGGGAACAGCGTCCCGGAGTAGATCAGCCAGAACCAGAACGCGGGCCGCGGGATCGGCAGGACGACCACGGCGAACGCCGCCATGGCCGCGACGAGCACGGCGACGAGGCCGCACACCACGGCGTACAGGAGCGAGGCCTGGAAGCTGTCGCCGATCCCTGCCTTGTCCCAGGCCTCCTCGACGTTGTCGACGAGCGCGAAGCCCTGGAGGGTCCAGTCGGGCTCGCCCGCGTACTCGTCCACCGGCGTCAGGGCGTTGACGACGAGGAGGTACAGCGGGATGAGCCAGAGCACGACGCATCCGCCGACGAACACCGGCCGTACGAAACGTCCCATCACGGCCCCCTCAGCTCTTCGCCCAGCCGGTGTCGGGCATCTGACGGCGCAGGTACAGCCACGACGAAGCGACGACGATCACCGAGAGGACCAGCGCGATCGCCGAGCCGTAGCCCACGTGGAACAGGCGGAACGTCTCGCGGTACATGGTCAGGGCGAGCGTCTCGGAGGAGCGGGACGGGCCGCCCTGGGTGAGGATCCAGATCATGTCGAAGGCCTTCAGGCTGTTGACGACGGCCATGCCGACCACCACGACGGTGACGGCGCGCAGCTGTGGCAGCGTGATGTGGCGGAACATCCGCCAGCCGGACGCCCCGTCCAGCTGGGCCGCCTCGACGGTGTCCCGCGGGATCGCCCGCAGGCCGATCGCGAAGAGCACGACGTTCAGGCCCGTCGCCTGCCAGGTGCCCGCGACGATGAGGGCCAGGGTGTTCTGCGGCCACTCCAGGAGCCAGGTCTGCGCCCAGGAGTCGAGGCCGACGCCGCGCAGGACCTGGTTGACGGCGCCGTCGGAGGTCAGCATGAAGTTCCACAGGACGGCGGTGGCGGCCGGGGAGAGCGCGAAGGGCAGCACGATCACCATCTGCGCGAGCCCGCCGAAGCGGACGCGGTGCGTGGCGACCGCGATGAGCAGCCCGGCGAGGACGGGCAGGAGCAGCGTCCCCGCCACCCACATCAGGGTGTTGAGCAGCGACCGGCCGAAGATGGGGTCGTCGGCGAGCCGCGTGTAGTTGTCGATGCCGGTGAATCTCCTTGTGAAGCCGTTGTCCTCGAAGAAGCTGCCGTACACGCTGCGGAAGAACGGGTACACGAGCAGGACGCCGACGAACACGCAGGCGGGCAGCGCCCAGGGCAGCGCGGCGAGGGGCCCGCCGAGCCGGGCGCTCGGGCGCGCGGCCCGGTGGGGGGTGCGGAGGGGTACGCGGCGGCGTACGCGGCGGGGCTTGCCGCCCGTCGTCCCGGCCGGGCGTGCGGGCGTGCCGGCGGGGGTCACCATCTCGGTCATGTCTCGGCCGCCTCCCGCCACACCTTCCACGCCTCGTCGGCACGGTCCTGCATGGTGCGCAGCACCTTCCGGTACGAGGACGGGTTCAGGAGGAACCCGGCGAGGTCGTCGACGGTCGCCTCGACGAGCTCGGGCGGGCCCTGCTCCCAGAACCGGTTGAGCAGCCACAGGCGGTCGCCGCGGACCTTCTCGGCCAGGCTCGCGACGACCGGGTTGGCGGGCGGGACCTTCGGGTTGGGGCAGCCGTCCTGGAGGGTGGTCGAGAAGGCCTTCATCACCGCCGGGTGCAGCCAGTTCCGGGTCGCCCGGACGGCCTCGGTGCGGTCGGGGCCCTTGACGGTGGCGACCAGGGCGCTGGACTCGAAGATCACGCTGGGGCGGGCCCCGGGATCGGCCATGGGCAGCACGAAGGCGTCCACGTTCTTGCCGGGCTTGCCGCTCGCGGCCACGAAGGTGGAGCCGAGCCAGGTGCCGCAGGGCACCATGCCGAGCTTGCCGTGCACGACGGCCGCGGCGGCGTCGGGGTGGTTCGTGTCCATGGGCGTGAACCAGTCCCTGTCGAAGAAGGAGACGAGGGTGCGCAGGGCGCGTTCGGCGCGCGGGTCGGTGTAGCGCGCGCGGCCGTTCATCAAGTCGTCGTAGAACCGGGGGTCCTGGCGGCTGAGGATCTCCTGGAACCAGATGAAGGAGGGCCAGCGGCCGTCGGCCGTGCCGTGCAGCGGGGTGATCCTGTTGCGCTTCAGGCGCCCGCACACGGACAGGAAGTCGTCCCAGGTGCGCGGGCGCCGAAGGCCGTGGTCCGCGAACACTTCGGGGTTGTAGAAGAACACCCAGTACGCGAGGTTCATCGGCAGGCCGTAGACGCGGCCCCGGTGCGTGAACGCCGCACGCAGCGAGCGGTCGACCCAGCCCCTGCGGACGGCGGCGTCCCACTGGCCGGTGAGGTCGACGATGCCGCCGGTGCGGGCCAGGTCCTTCAGGCGGTAGCCCGACCAGTACTTGAGCATGTCCGGGGTCTTCCTGGTCCTGAGCGAGGACTTGACGACCTGCTCGAACGACTCCAGGGACGGGTTGACCTCGGGGACCAGGCGCAGCCCCGCCACCGTGTGCAGCGCGTCACCGGCCGCCTTCATCGGGGCCTCCCAGGCGGCGCTGTCCCCGAACACGGCGACCTTGCCGGGCGGTTGGCCCTCGGCGGTGCCGCAGGCGGTGGCGAGCGCTCCGGCGGCCGCCGCGGTGAGGAGGGTGCGGCGGGGGAGGGCGGGGCGTGTGGTGCCGGTACGTGGTGTGGTGCCGGTGGGCTGCATGTTGCCGGTGGGCTGTGTGGTGCTGGCACCCGGCGTGGTGCCGGTGGGCTGCGTGGTGCCTGACATGGGTGGCCCCCAGGTGCGTTCCCGGGTGTGTCCGAACCGGTGTTAGCGTTAACACGAGCGTCTTGGAGACTCCTCGCGCCCGGCGCGCTTGTCAAGGGACCGAGACACATGGGGAGTTGGGCGGGCCGCGAGCAGCGTCCGCACCATGCCGACCCCGGCCACCACGGCGGCCAGGTGCAGCACCACGGCGACCGTGGGGTTCTCCGGCGGGACGACGTCGGCGGGCTCGGTGACCGCCACGAACACGGTGAGCGGCAGCCGCCAGGCGCTCCACGCGAAGAGCGAGCCCGAACCGATCCAGCCGAGCGCCAGCGGCAGCCACCGGGGCAGCCGGGCGGGCCGGGCCAGGGCGAGCGTCCGGACGGCGGCGGCGCCGACGAGGGCCCAGAGCGCGCCCAGGCCGGTGAGCAGGGCTCCTTCCGTGGTCCGCTCATCCGGGTGCACGATGCCGAGGGTGCCGCCGACCGCCCAGTACAGCCAGGCCAGGCCGACCGCGGCCGCGACGACGGCCGGCCACGGCACTCTTCCCCACCCGGTGTCGCCCCCATCGGCCCCGCGGGCGCTGTCGCCGACCCGCCCGGCGAACGCGTCCGGCCAGCGTCGCCGCAGATGGGCCGGGAGCGCGACGGCGAGCCCGAGTCCCATCCCCACGAAGCCGATCTGGACCAGTGCCGCCTCCCAGCCCGGCATGGCCGGATCGTCACTCCCGCCGCCCGAATCGTCCGGCGCGGCGTCGAGCAGCGCGGTGACGACGGCGTACGGCAGGACCGCCACGAGGAACCCCGCCCCCGTCCAGGAGCAGAACCCCACCAGCCACCCCGGTATCCGCATCCCCCACGGCCGTACGAGGGCGAGCGACAGGGCGATCCCGATGCCCGCCATCCCGATCGTGACCGTGTTCAGGAGCACCCACCCGGCCAGGCTGAAGCCGTCCCCGATCGCCACCAGGCCGAGCAGCGAACCCACTACCCACGAGACCTTGATCAACAGATACGGCGACAGTGCCAGCGCCCCGGCGTATCCGGCACACCGCCCCACCCGGTCCCAGCGCTCCACGCGAACTCCCCCGTACGGCCCGTACGTCCAGTGACAGGAATCCACCCTCGAACGCCGACCGGCCCGGCCACATCCGCCCGTGAGGGCACGCGCCTCCCCCGCGCGGCGGAGGAGCCCTGCCCCCACGGACTCACCCGAACTCCCGGCACTCGTGCAACCAGACGGCCGTCCCGTGGGTCATCAAGGCAACGCCGAAAGCACCGCCGAACAAGGGAATCCGCACCATGCGCACCCGCACCCTCCTCGCGCTCACGGCCACGGCAGGCGCCACCGCCACGCTCCTCGCGCTCGCCCCCACCGCCGGAGCGCAGCCCACCGGCTCCGCCGCCCGCACGGCGACCTGCAAGGAGTCCGCCCTCACCGTGAAGGCGTCCGCCGCCGACAAGCCCGGTGTGCTCCGCGTCAGCGTCACCAACCGCGGCGACCGGACCTGCGTCGTCGACCGCATCCCGACCGTCACCTTCGGCGCGCTCGACGGCGCCGCCCAGCCGGTCCCGGCCACCGAGAGCGCCCCGTACCGCGTCGGCGCGGGCCGCACCGCGTACGCGGCCGTCCGCACCGTCGCCGACCCCGGCGACACCGACGCCCGCCTCGTGGACTTCGTGACCGTCGCGGGCGACCCCTCGCACCGGGGACGGCAGTTCACGGACGACAAGCTGGGGCTGCCGCAGGGCGTGCGCGTGTGGGAGCCGGTCACCACGTGGTGGCAGCCGTCGCGGGCGAAGGCGGACGCGGCGCTGGAGCACGCCACGCGCTGACGGCTCCGCCGGACGGTTCACGGCTCGGTCTGTGCCCCGCGTCCGGCCGGGCCGCCGCTCGTAAATCCAGTTGCCCGGGCACCCGCCCGGGCAACAAGCTCGGATCATGTCCTTCCCCACGACGCCCGCCCCGCTGCTCGCCGCCTCCGCCGACCGTTCGGCGCGCGGCCGACAGCAGCCCGGGCCCCGGTGGAGGCCGACGCCGCCGCCGCGATGACCGGCCACCTGGTCGCGGGGCTCGTCGCCGGGTACGGCATCGCCATGCCGGTCGGCCCGGTCGCGGCCTATCTGGTGGCGCTCACCGCCCGCACGTCGTGGCGGACCGGAGCCTGCGCCGCCCTCGGCGTCGCCACCGCCGACGGCCTGTACGCGCTGGTGGCCGTGGTCGCGAGCGCGGCCGCGGCACCCGTCGTCGCCCCGCTCATGGGCCCCCTGCGCTGGATTTCCGCCGGTGTCCTCGTCGTCCTGGCGGTGCGCGCCGCCGTGACGGCGGTACGCCACCACCGGGAGCCGGACGCGCTCGCGCCGCGCGACGACGGCGTGCCGACCCCGGCCCGCGCGTACGGCACCTTCCTCGGCATCACCCTGCTCAACCCCACCACGGTCATCTACTTCGCGGCCCTCGTCGTCGGCAGCCGGTCCGGCGCGGCGGCGGACCCCGTCGGCAAGGCGGTGTTCACGCTCGCCGCCCTCGCGGCGTCCGCCAGCTGGCAGCTGTTGATCGCCGGTGGCGGCGCGCTCCTCGGGCGGGCCCTGACGGGCCGCCGCGGCCGTCTCGTCACGGCCCTGGCGTCCAGCACGGTGATCACGGCGCTCGCGGTGCAGCTGCTGGTGTCGGCACCGTGAGGTCAGCCGTCGTACGCGCGCGGTGAGGCCGTACGCCGTACCCGCGCCGCAACCCGTCACCTCCCGGTGCCGGAACCGCCCCGGCCGTGCCCGCGTCCCCCCGCACACCGCGACGATCATCCCGAGCGGCCCCCGCCCCACCGAGGAGACGGCCGAACCCATGACCGGAACCGCCACCCGCTACCTCTACCTCGCCCGGCACGCCGAGCCCTCGCCGGACGAGTCCGAGCTCACCGACACCGGCCGCCGTCAGGCCGCGCTCCTCGGCGAGCGACTGCGGGAGACCCCGCTCACGCGGATCACCCACGGCCCGCTCCCCCGCGCCGCCCTGACCGCCCACCTCGTCCACGCCCGGCTCGGCCCGACCGCCCCGGCCCGACCGCTGCCGCACGCGGCCGCCGGGGACTACTTCCCGCACCTGCCGACCCGCGACGAGCTCCCGCAGGACTCCGCCGACACCGTGCTTGACCGCCTCGCGCGGCTCACGGTGGCCGAGCCGGAGCGCGGCGCCGCACTCGCGCGGGCGGCGCTCGACCGCTTCGCCGGCCCGGTCGCGGGCCCCGAGCCGCGCCACGAGCTCGTCGTCACCCACGCCTTCCTGATCGGCTGGTTCGTGCGCGCCGCGCTCGACGCCCCGCCGTGGCGCTGGCTCGGCCTCAACCACGCCCACGCCGGCCTGACCGTGATCCGCTACGCGCCCGACCGCCCGGCGTCGCTGCTGCTCTACAACGACACCGGGCACCTGCCGCCCGCCCTCCGCTGGACGGGCCTGCCCGCCGAACTCCACGTCTGACCGGCGGCACGGCCCACCGGGCCTCAGCGCGCGTGCGGCTCGCTGCGGTGGGTCGGGCCGTGGCCGCTCGCGCAGTGGCGGCTCGGCCCTGCCCCGGCCCGGGCGGGCTCGCCGACGGTGAGCGGCGGCTGGTCCTCGTGGTCGATCTGCAGGGTGGTGTGCGTGAGGCCGTACGTGTCGACGAGGAGCTTGTCCAGGTCGCGCCGGACGGTGTGGCAGTCGCCGCCGGGCTCGACCATGACGTGCGCGGACAGGGCGGGTTCGCCGGAGGTGATGGTCCAGATGTGCAGGTCGTGGACCTCCGCCACGGCGGGGGAGGCCGCGAGCCTGTCCCCTATCGCGTCCGGGTCGAGCCCCGCGGGCGCCGCCTCCAGGAGGATGCGGCCCGAGTCGCGCAGGAGGCCGCAGCCCGCCTTGACCATCAGGACGACGACGAAGAGCGTGGCGATGGTGTCGGCGCGCGCGAAGCCCGTGGTCATGACGATGACACCGGCGATGGCGGTGCCGATGAACGCGAACAGGTCGTTCAGGATGTGCTGGTAGGCGCCCTCGACGTTCAGCGAGGCGCGGTTGGCCTTGGAGAGGCACCAGGTGGCGGCGAGGTTGACGGCCACGCCGGTGAGCGCGGTGGTGAGCACCATCCAGCCGGTGACCTCCGGCGGGTGCATGAGCCGCGCCACGGCCTCGTAGCCGAGCCAGCCCGCGGCGAGCAGCAGCGTGAGCCCGTTGGCCTGCGCGGAGAGAATCTCGACGCGCTTGAGGCCGAAGGTGTACGTGCCCTTGGCGGGCCGTGCCGCGAGCCGCATCGCGACGAGGGCGAGGACGATGGAGAAAGCGTCCGTGAGCATGTGCACGGCGTCCGACAACAATGCGAGAGAACCGGCCATGAAGGCAATCACGGTCTCCACGCAAATGAAAACGCCAATCAATACGAGCGCGAGGGAAAGCCAGCGCCTGTCGGTGTCCGCCGAGACACCGTGACTGTGCCCGGCATGGCCTCCTGCCTCGTGGTCGTGCCCGTGGTGGTGCGTGTGCGCGTGCCCCACTGAGAATTCCCCCCAGGTGGTGTTCCGACGGCCAACGCCCGGAATTTAAGCGCAGTTTCGCGATGCCCGCAAAGGCTGCACCGGTGACGGTTTTCAATACCGACTCCGGGCGACTTCGACTACTTCAGCGACTTCGGCGACTTCCGGGAGGCATTTATCCCCGCACTTTCGGTAATTCCCTTGCGCTGCCCGCTCGGCGGGCGCCCTCGCGCTCCTCGGCCTCGGCGGTCCCGTCGGGCCCGGGTCCGTGGGATGGTGATCCGGTGGAATTGGACGACCTCGTCCGGCTGCGCCGGGCCCGTGACCTGATGGACCGCGAGTACGCGAACCCGCTCGACGTGCCCGCTCTCGCGCGCTTCGCCCACATGTCGGCGGGCCACTTCTCCCGCAGCTTCCGCGCCGCGTTCGGCGAGACGCCGTACAGCTATCTGATGACGCGCCGCATCGAGCGGGCCAAGGCGCTGCTGCGGCGCGGTGACCTGTCGGTCACGGAGGTCTGCTTCGCGGTCGGCTGTACGTCGCTCGGGTCGTTCAGCTCCCGGTTCACCGAGCTCGTCGGCGAGAGCCCGAGCGCGTACCGGGCCCGACCCCACGACGAGGGCGCCGCCGTTCCGGCCTGCGTCGCCAAGATCTACACGCGCCCGGTCAGGTCGGCCAGGTCGGTCAGGAATGGAGAAGCGGGATCCGACCCCCGCCCGTAGCGTGAAACGCATGGACATCAAGCTTTCGACCTGCTTCATCGCCGTCGACGACCACGACGCGGCGCTCGGCTTCTACCGCGACGTCCTCGGCCTCGAGGTGCGCGACGACGTCGGGTTCGAGGGGATGCGCTGGGTGACCGTCGGCTCACCGGCGCAGCCCGACGTGAACATCGTCCTCGAACCGCCGCTCGCCGACCCGAACGCCTCCGCCGCCGACCGGCAGGCCATGGCGGAGCTCCTCGCGAAGGGCCTGCTGCGCGGCGTCCTGTTCGCCACCGAGGACTGCGACGCCACCTTCGAGCGCATCCGCGCCGCGGGCGGCGAGGTGCTCCAGGAACCGGTCGACCAGCCCTACGGCGTCCGCGACTGCGCCTTCCGCGACCCGTCGGGGAACATGCTGCGCTTCACCCAGTACCGCAAGCAGTGAGCCCCGCTCCCACCGATACTGGACCGGGCCCGACCGACAGATCTCACGGATAGAGACACGATGAGCATGGCCAGAAGAGCGGACCGGCGGTCGTCCGCTCCGCACGCCGCCGACAGCCACGATCTGATCCGCGTGCACGGGGCGCGGGTGAACAACCTCAAGGACGTCAGCATCGAGATCCCGAAGCGCCGCCTGACGGTCTTCACGGGCGTCTCGGGCTCGGGCAAGAGCTCGCTGGTGTTCGACACGATCGCCGCGGAGTCGCAGCGGCTCATCAACGAGACGTACAGCTCCTTCGTGCAGGGCTTCATGCCGTCCCTCGCGCGGCCCGAGGTCGACGTGCTCGACGGGCTCACCACCGCGATCATCGTCGACCAGCAGCGGATGGGGTCCGACCCCCGCTCCACGGTCGGCACCGCCACCGACGCCAACGCGATGCTGCGCATCCTCTTCAGCCGGCTCGGCAAGCCGCACATCGGCCCGCCCAGCGCGTACTCCTTCAACACCGCGTCGGTGCGGGCGAGCGGCGCGATCACCGTCCAGCGCGGCGCAAGGACGAAGGCCGAGAAGGCGACGTACGAGCGCACCGGCGGCATGTGCAACCGCTGCGAGGGCCGGGGCACGGTCTCCGACATCGACCTCACCCAGCTCTACGACGACTCCAAGTCGATCGCCGAGGGCGCGTTCACCATCCCCGGCTGGAAGTCGGACAACGTGTGGACCGTGGGGCTCTACGCCCAGTCCGGCTTCCTCGACCCGGACAAGCCGATCCGCAGGTTCACCAAGAAGGAGCTGCGGGACTTCCTCTACGGCGAGCCGACCAAGGTCAAGGTCAACGGCGTCAACCTCACCTACGAGGGCCTGATCCCCAAGATCCAGAAGTCGTTCCTCTCCAAGGACAAGGAGGCGATGCAGCCGCACGTCCGGGCGTTCGTGGAGCGGGCCGTCACCTTCACCACCTGCCCCGAGTGCGACGGCACCCGGCTCAGCGAGGGGGCCAGGTCGTCGAAGATCAAGCGGATCAGCATCGCCGACGCCTGCGCGATGGAGATCCGCGACCTGGCCGAGTGGGTCCGCGGCCTCAAGGCGCCCTCGGTGGCGCCGCTGCTCACCGCGCTCCAGGGGACCCTCGACTCGTTCGTGGAGATCGGCCTCGGCTATCTGGCGCTCGACCGCCCCTCGGGCACGCTCTCGGGCGGCGAGGCGCAGCGCGTCAAGATGATCCGTCACCTCGGCTCCTCGCTCACCGACGTCACGTACGTCTTCGACGAGCCCACCACGGGCCTGCACCCCCACGACATCCAGCGGATGAACAACCTGCTCCTGCGCCTGCGGGACAAGGGCAACACGGTGCTCGTCGTGGAGCACAAGCCGCAGACGATCGCGATCGCCGAGCACGTCGTCGACCTGGGCCCCGGCGCCGGCACGGCGGGCGGCGCCGTCTGCTTCGAGGGCGACGTCGACGGCCTGCGGGCGTCCGGCACCGTCACCGGCCGCCATCTCGACGACCGGGCCACGGTCAAGGAGACGGTGCGCGAGCCCACCGGCGCGCTGAAGATCCGCGGCGCGACGGCGCACAACCTCCAGGACGTCGACGTGGACATCCCGCTCGGGGTGCTGACCGTGGTCACCGGCGTCGCGGGCTCCGGCAAGAGCTCGCTCGTGCACGCGTCGATGCCCGCCGACGAGGACGTGGTGTCGGTCGACCAGGGCGCGATCCGCGGCTCCCGGCGCAGCAACCCGGCGACGTACACGGGCCTGCTCGACCCGATCCGCAAGGCCTTCGCCAAGGCCAACGGCGTGAAGCCCGCGCTGTTCAGCGCCAACTCCGAGGGCGCCTGCCCGCACTGCAACGGCGCCGGGGTCATCTACACCGACCTGGCGATGATGGCGGGCGTCGCCACCGTCTGCGAGGAGTGCGAGGGGAAGCGGTTCGAGGCGTCGGTCCTCGACCACCACCTCGGCGGCCGCGACATCAGCGAGGTGCTCGCGATGTCGGTGACCGAGGCCGAGGAGTTCTTCGCCGACGGCGAGGCGCGCACGCCCGCGGCCCACAAGGTCCTGCGGCGGCTCGCGGACGTCGGGCTCGGCTACCTCACGCTCGGCCAGCCGCTCACCACCCTCTCCGGCGGCGAGCGCCAACGCCTCAAGCTGGCCACGCACATGGCCGACAAGGGCGGCGCCCCCCAGGTCCTCGTACTGGACGAGCCGACCACCGGCCTGCACCTCGCCGATGTGGAGCAGCTGCTCGGGCTCCTCGACCGCCTGGTCGACGCCGGGAAGTCCGTCATCGTCGTCGAGCACCACCCGGCGGTCATGGCGCACGCCGACTGGATCGTCGACCTCGGCCCCGGCGCGGGCCACGACGGCGGCCGGATCGTCTTCGAGGGCACCCCCGCGGACCTCGTCGCCGCCCGCGCCACCTTGACCGGCGAGCACCTCGCGGACTACGTGGGCGCCTGACGCCCGCCACGCGGGCTCGGCATCGACCCCACCCGTAAGGCCAACTCCCGTACATCGCGCCGTAGTTGACAGGGGACTCGGCGAAGGTGCGCGAGTACACTGCACCGTGCCGGTGCGTCCCGCGCGGCCACCCCGGCGCGGCAACTGGCCGAGGTGAGGGCGGGGCGTGATGGCTGACATCCGTGCACCAGGGTCCGTGCTCAAGAGGGAGCGCGTGCGGGACTTCGTCCTGGAGCTGATCGAGTCGCGCCGCGCCGGGGACGGCATCCCCTCCGAGCGCTCCCTGTGCGCCCGCCTCGGCGTGTCCCGGCCGACGCTGCGGGCGGCGGTCGACGAACTGGTGGCGGCGGGCCTGCTCGTGCGCGAGCACGGCCGCGGCATGTTCGTCGCGCCGGAGAAGATCACCCAGGAACTCGTGTCGGAGCCCCAGGCGCTGACGGTGCCGCGGGCGGCCGGGTCCTGGACGAGCCGTCTGCTCGCGTTCACCACGGCCCCCGCGGGCGCGCGGGTGGGCCGCAAGCTGCGGATGCCGCCCTCGGCGGACATCGTGTACGCGGCGCGGCTCCGCCTGGTCGACGGCGCCCCGCTGGCCGTCGAGCATCTGCACCTCAGGGCCGGGCTCGTCCCCGGCCTGTCCGCGCGGGACCTCGCGGAGGGCGACCTGTACGCGCACTTGCGCGAGCGGCACGACGTGCGGGTGCGCGAGGCGGTGCAGACGTTCGAGCCGACCGTCGCCACCCGTGCCGAGGCCCGTCTTCTCCAGGTGCCGGAGCTGTCCCCCGCGCTGCTCTGCGAACGCCTCACCACGGACACCGCGGGCCGGCCCGTCGAGTACGTCCACTCCCTCTACCGCGGCGACCGCTACCGCGTCGTCTCGCGCATCGTCCTCACCCCCACCTCGCCTGCCACCCCCGGCGTCCCACCGGGCGACCTCACGGACCCGGAGCCGGTCGCGTCGTCGGCCACGGGCGACGTCCAGGACGCGTAGCGGGCCGCTACATCGGCGGCGTCGCGGGGGCCGGGCCGAGGGTCGTGGTGCCCGGGGCCGCGCGGTGGCCGAGGCCGGTGCGGTAGGCGTCGAGGGCGGCCTCGACGCGGCCGGTGCGGCGGAGCAGGTCGCCGAGGAGGCGGCACAGGTCGGCCAGGTCGCCCGCCGCGCTGGAGCGTTCGAGGAGGGACAGGGCGGCGCAGTAGTGCTCCTCGGCGGTTTCGGTGTCGCCGCGCTCCTCGGCGATCAGGCCGAGCAGGCGGTGGGCGCCGCCCGCGTGCACCGCGCCGCGCTCGGCGCCGAGCGCGCCGGCCGCCGCCTCCTCGGGGCCGTCGGACGCGCCGGAGGTGAGCAGCGGCCGCAGCAGCGCCTCCGCCTCGTGGGCCTTGCCGCGGCGCCTGAGGACGTCCGCGAGCTCGACCTCGACCTGCTCGGTGAAGAGCGCCGCGCGCTTGGAGGCGAGCATGTCGCGGGCGGTGCGCAACTCGCTCTCGGCGCCCTCCAGGTCGCCGTCCTGGGCGTGGACGTAGCCGCGCATCCAGTGGCAGTGGGCGAGTTCGGTGCGGATGTGCAGCTGCTGGTAGAGCTCCTGCGCCTTGGCGAGCGACGCGTCGGCCTCGGCGGTGCGGCCCTCGGCGATCAGGGTGCGGGCGACACCGCGGTGCATGCCGGCGACCAGGGCCGGGTCGCTGACGCGCGGGGCCAGGGCGAGGGCGAGCTCGGCGGCGTGGGCGGCGCGCGCGTGCGCTCCCATGTCCATGTACGGGGCGATGGACGCCGTGTAGAGGAGCAGCAGGGCGTCGGGGTCGTGCAGGCCCGAGGCGTTGAGCTCGTCGAGGGTGGTCTCCAGGAGGTAGCAGGCGTACCGCAGTTCGCCGGTGAGCAGGTGGGCGGTGGCGCGGCCGCGGATGGCGGGGACGCGGCGGGGCAGCGGCTCGTCGGCGAGGAGCCGCTCGACGGCGGCGAAGGCCTCGCGGGCGGGGTGGAGTTCACCGGATTCGAGGAGGCAGTCGCCGAGGCCCTGGAGCGCGGCGGCCCGCTCCGCCACCAGCGCGTGCTCGGCGGCCTCGTCGTGGAGGGCGCGGAAGACGGCCGCCGCGTCCTCGGGCGCGCCGGTGGCGAGGGCGCGGCGGGCGTCGGTGAGCCGCAGCCTGAGGTCCGTGGCGAGGTGGGCCGGGCGGCCGGTGACCAGCTCCTCGTAGCCGACGCCGAGCCGCTCCGCGAGGTGCCTGAGGGCCGCTTCGGAGGGCCGCACCTTGCCGGACTCCAGTGTGGAGACGTACGCGGGTGTGTAGGCCGGCTCCGCCACCTGCCGCTGTGTCAGGCCTCGTTCGGTGCGCAGCCGCAGCACGCGGCGGCCGATTTCGGCCGGGTCGTCGAGCCGCGCGCCCTCGGGACTGTTCTCCGCCACCTCTCCCCCTCCGTAGGTCACGGCCCTGAGCTAAGTCCATGGACGACGCCTTGGATAGAGGCCGTACGGGTTCGCCCGTGGCGTGAACCCACCCCCAACTCACCCGTCCCTTGAACAACTTGGCTCAAACCATTGCCTCGCTCCCCACCACCCTCTACGTTGAGCCGCGCATTAATTCGGTTTAACCCGCCACTTAAATGGCGGACTTCGGGAGGACCCCCCATGCGGAGCGAAAATTCCGGCATAGCCGGGCGTACCAGACGTACGCGACTCCAGATCTCCCTGGCCGCGGGCGTCGCCCTCGCGGCGTCCCTCGCCGCGGCTGGCGGCGCCACCGCCGCCGACCCCGACCCCGACCCGTCGGCCCGTTCGCGGCAGCACGTCGAGTACTTCGGCCGCGACGGCCACCCCCGGCACACCGAGGTCCCCGCGTCCGACGCGCTGTCCCGCACGGAGCGGTCGGCGATCGCGGGCGACGGGGACGTGGTGCCGATCGTCCGGAACGGCCCCGTGGAGTCCAAGGCCGACGTCGTCTTCATCGGCGACGGCTACACCTCGGCCCAGCAGGAGGACTTCCACGCCGACGTGCGCGCCAAGTGGGCTGAGGTGTCCGCGGTCGAGCCCTACGCCTCGTACAAGAACCTCTTCAACGTGTGGGCGGTGGACGCCCACTCGCGCCAGTCGGGTGTCTCGGGAGACCCGACGAGCAACGTCCGCAAGGACACCGCGCTCGGCTCGAACTTCTACTGCGACAACATCGAGCGGCTGCTCTGCGTCGACACCAACAAGGTCGAGGCGTACGCGAGCAAGGCCGCCGACCCCGACCTGGTGATCGTCCTCGCGAACTCCACGAAGTACGGCGGCGCGGGCTACAACGACATCACCTCGCCCTCCGGCTACGACGGCATCGCCACCGCCTCCTCCGACCACGCCAAGTCCTCGCAGGTCGTCGTCCACGAGACGGGCCACTCGCTCGGCAAGCTGGCGGACGAGTACTGGTACGACGAGTACGGCACGTACACGGGCGCCGAGCCGTGGGAGTCCAACATCAGCAAGCTCACGGCGGCGCAGCTGACGGCGCAGAAGAAGAAGTGGTACCGCTGGATCGGCCAGCAGTCCCCGGACGGCGGCACCGTCGGCGCGTACGAGGGCGGCGGCTACTACCCGCGCGGCCTCTACCGGCCCACCGACAACTCGATCATGCGGACGCTCGGCCGCGAGTTCAACTCGCCCGGGCGCGAGGCGATGATCGCGGGCTTCCACCGGCACGCGACGGTCGCCACCAGCACCACGCCCGACGGCAGCGAGGTGCGCCGCAAGCAGCGCATCACCGTCGCGGCGGGCGACGGCGTCCGGCTGCGCTGGTACGTCGACGGCCGCGCGACGAAGAAGGGCCGCGACGCGGCGAGCGTCACGCCGCGCGCCCTCGGCGTCCCGGCGGACGGCCGGGGGCACACGGTGTCGGTGCGCGCGACGGACGTGACGGACAAGGTCCGAGACCCGCAGGTGCGGGGGCTCCTCACCAAGACGCTCAGTTGGCGCGTCGTGCGCTGAGGCCCGCTCCCCTGGGCCCGGCTCCGGCCGGGCCCAGGGGGCTGTGCCGTCAGACGACGGCTCCGGAGTCCTGCGCCCGCCTCCTCGCCTCCAGCGGGCTCGCGGCGCCGCGCCGGTCGGCGCGCTGACGGCGGCCGGTCGGCGGCGCGGGACTGCGCTGTTCGAGCAGCACGGCCGCGGGCGTCGCCACGGACACCGTCGACACCATGCCGAGGACGACGCCCGCGATCAGGGCGACGGAGAAGTCCGCGAGCGAGTCGCCGCCGAGCACGGCGAGGGCCGCCAGGACGAACAGCGCGCCCATGCCCGTGTTCACGGTGCGCGGCAGCGTCCGGACGACGGCCTTGTTCGCGAGCGTGGCCAGGTCGGCCCGCGGATCGCGGCGGCGGGCCTCGCGGATCCGGTCGAAGACCACCACCGTGTCGTTGACGGAGTAGCCGATGACCGTGAGCACGGCGGCGAGGAAGACGCTGTCGACGGTCTTGCCGAGCCAGGCGAACAGGCCGACCACGAGCAGCACGTCGTGCACCATCGCCGCGACCGCCGCCGTCGCGAACGTCCAGCGGAACCGGACGCTCAGATAGATCAGCTGGGCGGCGACCGCGATGCCGAGCGCGACGAGCGCCTTGTGCCGCAGCTCGTCGCCGATGCTGGGGCCGATCATCTCGTCGCGCACGACGCTGACGTCGCCGCCGCGTTCGGCCAGGGCCTCCTTGATCTCCCGCTGTTCGCCGTCGCTGATCTTCCCGGTGCGTACGGTGATGTCGTCGTCGCCGGACTCCTGGACCACGGCCTGCGGGAACCCGGCGTCCGCGACGGCCTCGCGCGCGGTGTCGGCGTCGACGCGCTGGCTGGTGCTGTACTCGACGAGGCGTCCGCCGGTGAACTCCACGCCCCAGTCCAGACCCCGGACGGCGATCCCGGCGATCGCCACCGCCACCAGGAGCGCGCTCGCGCCGAGCCAGCGCCGCCGGTGCTGCACGATCCGCGGGTCGCGGCGGGCGAGCAGCGCACGGATCCGCCCGGTGGCGGCGATGCCGGTGAGCCGCGGCCGCCGCTGTACGAAGCGTCGGCGCACGGCGAACTCGGCGAGCGCCCTGGTGACGACGAACGACGAGACCATCGACACCAGGACGCCGATGGACAGGGTCACGCCGAAGCCCTTCACGGGCCCGGTCGCGAAGAAGAACAGGAGTCCCGCCGCGAGCAGCGTCGTGACGTTCGAGTCGATGACGGCGCTCCAGGCCTTGGTGAAGCCGGTGTGCAGCGGCTTGGCCAAGTTGGTGGAGCGGACCCCGAGATAGTCCTCCCGCGCCCGCTCGAAGACCAGGACGTTGGCGTCGACCGCCATGCCGATGGCGAGGACGAACCCGGCGAGGCCCGGCAGCGTGAGGGTGGCGCCCACGGCGAGGAGCGCCGCGTACGACATGACGCCGTACGCGATCAGCGCGAGGGTGGCGAGGGCACCAAGGAGCCGGTAGACGACGATGATGAACAGGCCGGTCAGGGCGAGGCCGATGAGCGCGGCCTGGGTGCTCGCCTCGATGGCGGCGGCACCCAGCGTCGGGCCCACCGTGCGCTGTTCGACGACGTCGACGGGCACCGGCAGGGCGCCGCCCTTGACGAGCGCGGCCAGGTCGCGGGCCTCCCCCTCGTCGAAGTTGCCGGTGATCTGGGTGCTGCCGCCGGTGATGCCGGTCCCGCACGGCACGTCGCCGTTGACGGCCGGCGCCGAGATGACCTTGCCGTCGAGGACGATGGCGACGCGCCGCTCCGGTGCGCCCTGGGGCGCGCAGGCCGCCTCGCCGGTGACGTGGGCCCAGTCCTTCCCGGCGCCGCCCCGGAAGTCGAGGGTGACGTACCAGCCCGACAGGGTCTGCTGGTCGAGGGCCGCCTTGGCGTCCTTGACGCCGTCGCCGGTGAGCACGGTCGGGCCGAGCTTCAGCCGGCCCCCGGGACGGTCCGGGTCGGGCAGGGTGCGCGAGCCGTCGGCGGCGGGCGCGGCCCTGCCGGGTGTCTCGCTCTGCCCGACGACGGGGTGCACGGTCAGTTGCGCGGTGCGGCCGATGACTTCGGCGGCCTCCCGGGGGTCGCGCACCCCGGGCAGCTCGACGATGATGCGCCGGTCACCGGACTTGGCGAGGCTCGGCTCGGCCACGCCGAGGGCGTCGACGCGCTGGCGCAGCACTTCGACGGCCCGGCTCGTGGCCTCGGCGTCGGCCTTGACGGTGGGTGAGTCCTTGGTCTCCAGGACGATCTGGGTGCCGCCTCTCAGGTCGAGGCCGAGGCGCGGGGACTGGGTGAGGGCGAGATACAGCGAGGCGGCGACGGCGACGAGCGCGACGATCGCCCGCCACAAGGGCGCGCGGGGCATGGGAGTTCTCCACATCCACGGGCCGTGAGCTCACGCGGGCGCGCGCAGGCGCAGGCATGGCGGCGCGAGGTCACGGCGTCACGAGTTCACGATGAAGGCATGACGAAGGGCGGAGCGGCGCCCGGGGCGTTGCGGGTGTGGTGCGTGCCCGTCAGGCGGCGTCCGTGAGCGTTCCGTTGCTCCATCGCTGCGGCGGGGCGCCCCGCCCCCGGGGGGGGGGCGCCGGGCCCCCCGCCCGGGGGGGGGGGGCCCGGAGGCGTATCGGGCCCGGCTGCGGGCCGGTGGGGGGTTTCCGCC
>NZ_JBHYJH010000077.1:41513-44019 GCF_042740445.1 Streptomyces sp. NPDC059003
GCCGCGGCGTGGGGTCCGCGGGCCGCGCGGCCGGGGTGGTGGGGAGAAGGCGCGCGGCGGGCCCGCCCACGGACCGGTGCGGCGCGCGGTCGGTGGACGTGGTGCCGGGGAACGGCGGCTGCGGCAGGTGCGCGGGGTGGTGGTGCGCGGCCGTCACGCGGACGGCGTGCGGCGTGTCCGGGGCGTGGGGCCCGCGGACCGTGGTGACCTGGTCAGGCGCGGTCCGGTGGACGGTGGGCGCCGCCCAGGCCTGGGTCGCGGCGGCGCGGGACGGGGCGACGAACGCGAGCACGGCGACGACGGCCGACAGCAGGGACGCGGCAAGCCGCGCCGACCGGATGCGATGCGGCACGCGGCGCCTCCCCGTCGAGTGTTCGTCGGCCTGGTCGTGTGGTCGTCCGGTGGGCGCGGGTGCGCCGAAGACGTAACGGACGGACGGAGGGGCGGAGTTCCCGTCAAGGCCCCGGTCTGGGAATTCGCCGATGGCACAACCCGTACGCCGTCGGCAGAACGCGCACCGCGCCGCGAACCGCCGCTCCTACCCTGAAGCGGTGAGCAGCCACGCGAACCACGCCGCCAGCCGCCCCGACGACACCGAGGGCCGCGCGGACCTGCACGCCCGCGTCATCCCCCTGCGCCCCGCGCCACCGGAGCCCGCGTCGCCCGAGCCGCTGTGGCGGCACCTCGTGGGCGACGTACTGCGGCGTGAGCGTCTCGCGCAGGAGCGCACCTTGAAGGACGTCTCGGACGCCGCCCGGATCTCGGTGCCCTATCTCTCCGAGGTGGAGCGCGGCCGCAAGGAGGCGTCGTCCGAGGTGCTCGCCGCGGCCGCGCACGCGCTCGGGCTCGGCCTCGGCGATCTGCTCTCCCTGGCCCAGGACGAGTTGGCCACGTACCGGCGCGGGCCGGCCGCCCGGAGCCGCAAGGCCGGGCCGCCGACCGCGACGGCCCCCCACCACGGCGGCCGCCACCAGGCCCGGCTGAGCCTGGTCGCCTGAGCCCACCGCCCGAACCGTACGGCGTACCGGCCTGACCGGTACGCCGTACAGCCATGGGCGTCAGACCAGGACCGCAGCCCGGCGCCGGCTGACCACCTCGTCGGCGAGGCCGTACGCCACCGCCTCGTGCGCGGTGAACACCTTGTCGCGGTCGGTGTCCGCCCGCAGCGTCGCCACGTCGTGGTGCGTGTGCCGGGACAGGACCTCCTCGACCTGCGCGCGGATGCGCACCATCTCCTTGGCGTGCAGGCTCAGGTCGGACACGGTGCCCTGCTGGCCTCCGCTCGCGGGCTGGCCGAGCAGCACGCGCGCGTGCTCCAGGACGAACCGCCGCCCGGGGTCGCCCCCGGCGAGGAGGACGGCCGCGGTGGAGGCGGCCTGCCCCACGCAGAAGGTGGAGATCGGCGCGCTGATGAACGACATGGTGTCGTAGATCGCCATGAGCGAGGTCACCGAGCCGCCGGGCGAGTTGATGTAGAGCGAGATCTCGCGGTCCGGGGCCGAGGACTCCAGGTGGAGCAGCTGGGCGATGACGACGTTGGCGACGCCGTCGTCGATCTCGGTGCCGAGGAAGATGATGCGCTCGGAGAGCAGCCGGCTGTAGATGTCGTAGGCCCGCTCGCCCTGCGGGGTGCGCTCGACGACCGTCGGAATCGTGTACTGGCTCATGGCTACAGTCCCATCCGTCGCTTCGACGCGGCCGGGCGTACGTCGTCGAGCGAGACGACGACGTGGTCGACCATGCCGTACTCCTTGGCCTGTTCGGCCGTGAACCAGCGGTCGCGGTCGCCGTCGCGGGCGATCGTCTCCGGGCTCTGGCCGGTGTGCTCGGCGGTGATCCGCTCGATGGACCGCTTCGTGTACTCCAGGTTCTCCGCCTGGATCGCGATGTCCGCGGTGGTGCCGCCGACGCCGGCCGACGGCTGGTGCATCATGATGCGCGCGTTCGGCAGCGCGTGCCGCTTGCCCGGCGTGCCCACGGTGAGCAGGAACTGCCCCATGCTGGCGGCGAATCCCATGGCCAGCGTCGACACGTCGTTCGGGATCAGGCGCATCGTGTCGAAGATCGCGAGCCCCGCGTGCACCGAACCGCCGGGGCTGTTGATGAACAGGGCGATGTCGGTCCGCGGGTCCTGCGCGGACAGCAGGAGCAGCTGGGCGCAGACGCGGTTCGCGGACACCTCGTCGACCTGCGTGCCCAGGAGCACGATCCGCTGGTCGAGCAGTTGGCCCGCGAGCCGGTCGTCGAACCGGGTCGCTTCCGTGTCGCCGTCCTCGGCGCGCGGGGGCGCCGCCCTCTCCGTACGCAGCAGTGTCATGGCACACCTTCCTGGTCGTGACGCGTCGTGGCGCGTCGTGGCTCTCGTGGCGCGTGTCGGCACGGCCGGTGCGTCCACTGTGGCCCGGCGGGAGGTGCGGTGGCCCGGATCTTGGCTGGTGGCAGATTCGCTGAGGGCAGACCCGCGCCGCCGCCCGGCGGCGGGGCCGGGTGACCTCAGCGGAGGGTG